>SCRJ01000203.1 GCA_004298115.1 Acidobacteriota bacterium | reverse complement strand
CGTCGGGATCGAGGTCGGCCGTGCTAGAGCGCGCGGCGAATGACGCCGGCGCCGAGGACGAGCAGCGCCACCGCCGACAATACCAAGCCCATCCAGTCGAGCATCGGGATCGCCTCGGCCGTTACCCCGGCGCCCCGTGCGGCCACGGTAAGCGGGTTGGCGGTCGAATCGTTCGACGGGATCGCGAAGCTGTCGCTGAACGTCCCGATCTCCGTCGGAGCGAACTCGACCGTGATCGTGCACGTCGCCCCCGCCGGCTGCGGCTCGAGCGTGGCGCCGGAGCAGGTGTCGCTCGCGATGCTGAACGGCGCCGCCAGCGGGTTGCCGGACCCGACCGTGCCGATCGTCAAGTTGGCGTCGCCGGTGTTGGTGATCGTGATGTCCCGGCTTGCGTTGCCGCCGCTGGCTACGTTGCCGAAGTCGAGGGTGGTCGCGGACGCGCCGAGCGTGGGCGAGGCCAGGGCGGCTGGTCCCCCGGCATCGACGATCTGGCCGTCCACGGTGAGCACGTCGTCGCCGCGCTGCGCGTCCACGAGGTGCAGCAGGATGCGCGTGTCGGCGGCGCCCTGGACGATCTCGGCGCCGGTCGTACCGTCGAACATGAACTCGTACCAGTGCGGCTCCGCGTTGCCAGGAGTGGGGCCGTACTTGTAGTACCCGACGATCCCCGCGTTCTTGGGAAGGTAGAGCGTCGCCACCACGCCGGTCGCACCGACGCCGGTCACGGTGAAGGCGAAGAAGCCGTACGGGAACTTCATCCCCGGCGCGTCGCCGGGGTGGGGGTTGGCGACTGCGGCGACGTTGGCCAGGGCCTGGCCGCTGGGCACCGCGAGCGTGGCGTACCCTCCGCCGGCTGCCGAAGGGAACGAGGCCGCGTTGCCCTGCTGGTAGTCGGGGATGCCGTCGGCGTTCCCGTCGTAGGCCGGGTCCGCGCCGCTGGGGCCCATCTCCCCGGTGTCGGAGACGCCGTCGGAGTCGGTGGAACCCGAGGCGGCGCCGAAGTACGCGGTGAGGCTGCGGTCGGCGTCCAGCGTGAACGTGAACGGGTTGAGGGCGGAGGGAAGGTCGCCCGCCCACGCCAGGAGCCGGAACCCGGCGGCCGCCGTCCCCGTCAGCGTCACCGCTCGGCTGGCCGGGAACGCGTGCACGCAGGTGCCCGGGCAGGCGATGTCGGGTCCGGCGACGGCGCCGCCGCCGGCGGGCGAGACGGAGACGCGCAGCGTGTTGTCGGGACTTCGCGACACGGCGGTGAGGATGTTGCCCGCCCGGTCGTAGACGTAGGTTGCCACCTTGCCGCCGCCGTAGTCGGCCTTGAGCAGGCGGCCGTTCGTGTCGTACGAGTACGTCACGGTGTCGGCGGCGAGGGCCGTCGCCCCGGCGAGCAGGCACGCCGAGGCGACGAGGCCGACACAGCGAGCGAACCGACGGACGGTGAGCGTCGTCATGGTGTGCTCCTCGCCAGGCTGGGTGGTCCGGGGATCGGGGATAGGAAGGAGATCGTTCATCGCGCGCCTCGCCTACCAACTGGCTTGCTTGTTGAGCAGCCCGTCGAGGTATTCCGTGTGCTGCCTGATGTGGTCGAACCACGCCTTGCCGGTCGTCCGTGTCGGCTCCACGGTCGGGAACGAGTTCGCGAAGAGCGGGACCATCATCTCCTGCAGCCCCTGGTCGACGGGGACGTACTGCCCGGTCGTCGGGTCGTAGGCGATCTTGGCCTCGCCGATGCCGCGGCCGGCGAACCAACCGACGCCGGCGGAGATCACGACGGGCGCCGCGATGTCGCCGACGGCGAGGGTGGCGACGTCGGTGCCGAGCATCTTGACGCCGTACGAGATCGCCGCACGCGCCACCACCTTCTGGTAGGCGATGCGGGCAGCGGTCCCGCCCACCCAGGTGCGCCAGTTGCCCAGCGTGCGCTGCACGATGCCCGGGGATGCCGGCTGGGCCTGCTGCGGCACGCCGCCCGGGCCGATCCACTGGAGGTTGGCGTTGGTCGCCGTGTCCCAGTTGCGGGTCTTGCCCCACGGCGCCAGCGGATCCACCGCACCGAAGACGGGGTTCAACTGTTCCTCCCCCGGCGGCAGCGAAGGTGCGGCGTTGAGGATCGACGGCGGCGTCTGCGGCGGCTTGAAGCTCCGGAAGTACACGCTGTAGGCGTTCATGGCGATGCGCTGCTCGTCGGTCTGACCCCTGGCGATCGCCCACTGGACGTAGGCCTGGGCGTCCTTGATCGCGGCATCGGAGCCCGGTCCCAGCACTGGGAACTCGATGTAGGGGAGTAACTCCCAATCCTGGCCGCCCGGGTCGATGCGGTTGACCGGGTCGCCGCCGGCATAGACGTACAGGTTGAGGCCGGCCGCCAGGCCGAGCGGGTCCTCGGTCACGAACCGGCGCGCGTCCGGGTCGTAGTACCGCGCCCCCATCTGGTAGAGGCCGTCCTCGTCGGCGAGCACGCCGCGGGCGCCGACGTACTGGAACGGGTTGGCGAGACCGCCGGCGGCCGCCAGGACCTTACCGTAGGCGTCGTACGAGTACGCCTGCACCACGGCGCCGGCCGCGTCGGTGATCGCCACGACGCTGCCGCGCTCGTCGCCGTGGTACACGGCGATCGCTCCCGCCGGGTCGAGGGTGTACAGCAGCGATCCGCCGTAGATGTTGTAGCTCTGCACGCCGCCGGCGCCGTCGAGGGTGCAGTAGATCGTCCCGCCCTCCCGGACGTACCGGGTGGTCGAGCCGTTGACCGTCTTCGCGACGCGGTTGCCGCCGCCGTCGTACGCGTATGTGCTGGTGTCGGTCCCGTCGGACACGGTCGCGAGCCGGTTGAGGCCGTCGTATGCGTACGTCGTGGTCGCGGCGCCGGAGGTTTTCGCGGTGAGGTTGCCTCTGAGGTCGAACGCGTAGGAGGTTGCGGCGCCGTCGACCGTCGCGGTGAGGACGCGGTTGACGGGATCGTAGGTGTACGCCGCGTTCGAGTCGACGAACGCGGGCGTCGCGGGTTCGTCGCGCTGGACCGAGGTGACGTGGCCGGTGGCGTCGTAGACGTAGGTATAGCCCGCCAGCACGGCGCCGCCGGCGGTTTGATGGACCCGGGCGACCATGCGCCCGGCCGCGTCGTAGGCGTAGCGCGTCACGGTGCCGTTGGGGAGCGCGGCCTGCGTCACCCGGTTGGCGCCGTCGTATTGGAGAGCGGTCTGGTTCCCCCGCCAGTCGGTGAGCGTCGCGAGCCGGCCCGCCGCATCGTAGGCGTAGGTCACGACGTTGCCGCCCGGGTACGTCAACGTCTTCAGCCGCCCTGCCGCCGAGTAGGTGAAGGCAACGGTCGTGCCCGAGGGGTCGGTGCGGGACAGGCGCCGTCCGAGCGCGTCGTAGGTCATCGTCGTCGAGCCCGAGGGGTCGGTGATTCCGGTCAGGTTGCCGGCGGCGTCGTAGGCGTAGGTGATGGACTGGCCCGGCATCGAGACCGTGGTCAACCGGCTGGCGTTGTCGTACGCGTACGAGATCACCGAGCCGTCCCGCTGCGTCCGCTGCGTCAGACGCCCCATCGCGTCGTAGGCGTAGCTCTCGGAGTTGCCGTTCGGATCGCGGCGGGACGTGACGCGGCCGGCGGCGTCGTAGGAGATCATCCAGGAGTGCCCGAGTTGGTCGGCGACGTAGACCGGCTGTCCGTTGCCGTCGTTGATGTACGTGATCGCCCCCTCATCGGGCAGGGTCGCGGCGATGAGGCGGTCGGCCTTCGAGTACTGGAACGTCTGTGTGTTGCCGAGCGCGTCGGTCACGGCGACGACCCGGCCCGCGGCGTCATAGCGTGTCGCGCGCCGATGACCGAGCGGGTCGCTGCTCTGCACGGCCCGCCCCTCGGCGTCGTACGCCGTCGTCCAGGTGTCGCCGAGCTCGTTTTGCACCGTGGTGACGTTGCCGTTGGCATCGTAGCCGTACAAGACCCGGTGCCCGAGCGCGTCGGTGACGCTTGCCAGCCGGTTGGCCCGGTCGTACTGACGGGTGACGGCCACGCCGTCCGGGTCGGTCGCGGAGACGAGGTTGCCGTCCGCATCGTAGGCGTAGATGGTGACGCCGCCGAGCGGGCCGGTGACCTTGACGGGCCGCCCGGCCCAGTCGTACTCGAACGTCGTGGTGGCGCCGGTGGGCACGAACGTCTGTGTCGCCAGGTTGCCATTGTCGTCGTAGGTGAACGTCGTGAGGTTGCCGAGCGGGTCGGTCTGGGTGAGCAGGTTGCCGAACTCGTCGTGCGTCGACTGGAGCGTCGCCCCAGCGACCGGAAGGGTGACCTGCGTGGTCCGCCCGGCGGCGTCGTGGGCGAGGATCACCTTCACGCCGGTCGGATCGGTGACCGTCTGCGGCAGGCCGCTGGCGTCGTAGGCGCAACGCCACTCGCCGCCGGTGAGGTTCGTGACCGTCGTGGGCAGCCCGCTGGCATCCACGGTGATCGACGAGGCGCGGCCCTCCGCGTTGGTGATCGTCGTCAGGTTGCCCTTCGCGTCGTAGGCGAACGAGTCCGTCGTGTACCCGAGGGGCCCCCTGATCGCCGTCGGCGCATTCGTCGCGTCGAAGGTGAAATGCGACTGGGCGCCGTCGCGGTCCTGCACCACGATCGGGTTCCCGGCCGCGTCGTAGAGCGACCCGGTCGCCTGGCCGTTCTTGTCGGCCGCCCCGGTGATCCGCCCGTTGGCGTCCGCGCCGAACGTCGCCGCGTGGCCCTCGCCGTCGACCACCCTGACCAGGTTGTACGCCAGGTCATAGACGTGGGTGACCGCGTGGCCGGACGGCGGCGTGATCGTCGTCGTGGTGCCCGCGGCGTCGACGGAGTACGAGTAGGTCGTCGGGTTTCCGGCCCCGTCGGTCTGCTGCGCCACGCGGCCGGCGGCGTCGTAGGCGTTCGTGACGACGGTGACGCCCTTGGCGTCGACGTGGGTGACGATGCGGTGCGCGCCGTCGTAGGTGAAGCCCCACACCTTGCCGCGGGGGTCGGTGATGCCGGTGAGGTTGCCGAATGTGTCGTACTGGAACCCGACGGTGGTGCCGGCCCGCAGCGGCGAGGTGATGGCCGCGATGCGCCCAGGCCCGTCGTAGGTGAAGCCGACCTGCCTCCCGGCCGTGTCCGTGATGTGGTCGATCCGGCCCGGCACGGTGGTCGAGTAGGTGAGCGCGATCCGGTTGCCGTTGCGATCCTCGATCGCCAGCAGGCGTCCGCCCGAGTCGAACCGGTACAGGTTCTGGTTCTGCAGCGTCGCCACGTACTGGCCCGGGTCCGGCATCGTCAGCGTGACCGGGGTGTTGGAGCCGACCGGGGTGAAGCCGCCCGAGCCGTCGCCGCGGAAGCGATCGGAGTGGCCGTCGCCCCACTTGACGGCCACCTCGGTGGAGGGCGGCACCGCCGGTGCCAGGGCGGCGTTGAAGGTGTGCGTCCAGCCCGGGCCGAGGGGGCCGGAGTACCCGGTGTCGAGCGAGTTGTAGGTGACCTCGAACCCGAGCGGCAGGCGCTTGCCCGGCAGGTCGAACAGCCTCTTCGAGTAGATGTAGTTGCCGAGGCCGGCGTGGACCGGCTCGCCGACGAGCTGCAGGGCCAGCGCCCTGCCGAGCTGGCTGTCGGCGTTGACCGGCGGGTTGTCCACGTGCGTGAACTGCACCGTGATCTGGTCCTGCGCGCTCGAGATCTTGGCCATCACGACGTCCGCGCCGGTCACGTCGCCCGGCGAGGAGAGGGTGGCGTGGGCGATGCCGCTGTCGTCCGTGACGGCCGAGGCCGGGTTGAGGATGCCGAACATGCTCGAGAAGCCGACCGTCTCGCGCGGCATGCCGACACCCGAGTTCTTCTCGTAGACGCGGGCCGAGAGCGCCACGGGGGTGCCGTCGGCGGGCGCGGACGTGCGATCGGCGGTGAGGCTCACCCACTCGCCGCCGCCGATCTTGTAGTAGTCCTCGGCGTCGTTGCCCCAGCCGATGCCCCACCAGCCCGACAGGTACATCGTCGACGCCTTGCGCCAGCGGTCCTCGGAACCGGCGCAGGTGGCCCGGACCTTCACCGTGAACACCGCGCCGGGCCCCCAGGCGCCGGCGGAGAGGTTGGCCGGGCAGGTCGACGCCTCGCTCCACTGACCGCCGCCATAGCTCCGGCAGAAGCAGTGGTCGTTGACGGTCGACCCCGGAGGGGCCGACCAGACCGCGCTCCAATGGACCCCGGACCGGTCCACGACAACGAGGTGGTTCGCGTCGGCCTTGGGCTCGTAGTCCACCAGCTCGAAACAGGCGGGGACGTACACGGAGACGTTGCTCGTGCCGACGAGCGCCCACTGCGCGTAGGCGCACCCCAACCCGGCCGGCGGGCCGCCGACGATGGTGGCGGTGATGGTGGCGACGTCGCCCTGATTGACGACCTTCGGAGTGATCCGACCGGTCGCCCAGGTGCCCCATCCCAGCGCGTCGTGGCACGTCGGCGGCGCATCGAGGGCGTACGCGGCGACCGCGAGGGTGAGCAGCGCGGTCACCGCGAACGCCAGCCGGACAATCGAGATCCGTCGCATCGTCGCCTCCATCTCAAGGTGTTCTGCCACACGGTTCGAGGGATTTGCGTTCGCCGGCGCCGGCGTCGGAGGCCCGCCGCACGTCCGACGTTCCGGTGAGCAGCTGCAGGAACGGCAGGAGCTCGGTGAGGGTCCCGAACCCGCGCCTCTGCTGGCTCGAGGGGTCCTCGACGCTGCACCGCCAGACGGCCCCACTGCCCTCGCCCTCGCGCCACAGGCGAAGGATCAGAGTCGTTTCCAAAGAGGCGGCGGCGCCGGTCGTCAGCTCGTTCATTGCCCGGCATCGTGATCGGCTTCCGTTGAGGCACCGTTGAGAACCGGCCGGCCAGGCGGGTACCATGGCTGAGAGGGTTCGCGCAAAAGGGGGCTCGTCATGCCGGTCGGGGCAGCGCCAGCGGTGCGGGTCAACCTGCTCGGGGGGTTCTCCCTGCGGGCGGGCAGCGCCTCGGTGCGGCTCGAATCGGTCAAGAGCGAAGCGCTTCTGGCGTTTCTCGCGCTGGAGCCCGGCCCGCACGCGCGCCCCAAGATGGCGGGCCTGCTGTGGCCGGAGACCGCCGAGACACGCGCGGCGCGCAACCTGCGCCACGCGTTGTGGGACCTGCGTCGGGCGTTCGGCGACGCGGCTCCCGATGCGATCGTCGGCTCACGGACCCAGGCCGCGTTCGTGCCCGGCGATCGGGTGCAGGTCGATGCCGCGACGTTGATGGCCGCCGGCCGGGAGGCGGGCGCGAAGGAGGACGACCTCCTCCGGGAACTGGAGGCCGCGGCCGAGCTCTACCGTGGCGACCTGCTGGACGGCGTCCTCCTCGCAGACGCCGAGGAGTTCGAATCGTGGCTCGTGGTTCAGCGCGAGCGCCTGCGAGCGCAGGCGTGCGACGTGCTGCGGCGGCTGGTCCAGATCCACCGTCGGCGCGGCGACGCGGGCGCGGCGCTCGCCCATGCGCGCCGCCTGGTCGCCCTCGACCCCTGGCGTGAGGAGGCGCACCGAGCCGTGATGGAGCTCCTCGCCCTCCTCGGCGAGCCGGCGGCCGCCCTGGCCCAGTTCGAGACCTGCCGCCAGGTGCTGGCGGAGCAACTGCAGACGGCGCCGACCGCGGACACGGTCAGGCTCGCCGAGCGGATCCGCAGCCTGCCCTGGGCTGCCGAGGCGCCTGTCACGTCGTTGCCGTTGCTCAGGCACAACCTCCCCGTCCCTTCGACGCCGTTCGTGGGCCGGGAGGAGGAGCTGGAGGCGATCGGCCTCCTGCTCGCCAAACCGGAGTGCCGCGTGCTCTGCCTCCTCGGTCCCGGCGGGATCGGCAAGACACGGCTCGCACTGCGGGTGGCGCACCGCCTGGTGCTCGGCGGCGAGAGCGCCGCCGCCTTTCCTGACGGGATCTGGTTCGTGCCGGCTCAGGAGACGCCGGGGGAGAACACGCTCCTGCCGGCGATCGCCGCGGCGGCCGGCCTGCACGCCGTGCGCGACGGAGCGGACGGCGAGATCGCCTCGTCGCTGTTCGCGCACCTGCGGTCGCGACGCGTCCTGCTCCTCGTTGACGGCTTCGAGCACGTCCTGGGCGAAACCGGGGCCGCCAGCGCGCTGATGGCGGCGGCCCCCGAGGTGAAGCTCCTGCTCACGACGCGGGAGCGTCCGCGGCTCGACGGCGAGTGGGTGTTCGAGGTGAGAGGCCTGCCGATGCCGGCCGGCGCCGGCGGGGACCGCACGGGTGCGGCGACGCGGCTGTTCGTCGAGACGGCGCGCCGCGTGCGGTTCGGCTTCAAGGCCGGCGCCGAGGACCACGCCCGCATCGAGGAGATCTGCCGGGCGGTCGACGGCTCGCCCCTGGCGATCGAGCTCGCCGCGGGTTGGGTGCGGAGCCTGCCGGTGGCGGAGATCGCCCGGGGTTTGGTGCGCAGCGACGGGCTCCTGGCGAGCGCCGAGGACCAGCGGTTGCGGGCCGTATTCGAGCGCTCGTATGCGCGCCTCTCGGCCGACGAGCGGCGCGCGCTGCGCGCGTTGAGCGCGCTTGCCGGCGGAATCTCCAGGGAGGCAGCGCTCGCGGTCGCCGCCGCCGATCCCTCCATGCTGCGCGCCCTCGTCGACCGATCGTTCCTCCGGCTCGACGCGGGTTCGGGACGGTACGTCCTGCACGAGGTGCTGCGCTTCTTCGCCGGCCAACGGCTGGCGGCGAAACCGGCGGAACGAGCGCAGGTGCTGGCGCTCCACGCGGAGTTCTTCGCCGGCCTGCTGGAGGCCCGCGAGGAGGCGATCTGCGGGCGCGGCGACCACGACGCCATCGCGGCCGTTGCCGTCGACATCGACAACCTCAGGGCCGCCTGGCAGTGGGTGCTGGCGCACGAAGACGCGGCGCTCATCCGCAGGTGCTTGCCCACCCTCGCGGCGCTGCACGACACCCTGGGCTGGTACCGGGAGGGGGAGCGGCTCCTCGGCCAGGCGGTCGATACGCTGACTATGCTCGGGCGAGCCGTGGAAGCCGGCGTCGTCGCGGACGGGCTGCTCGCCCGCACGCTGGTGGCGCGCGCCGCCCTGCGTAACCGGCTCGGCATGTACGACCCGGCGGTCGCGGACCTCGAACGAGGCCTCACCGGCCTCGATGGCGAGCGGGACGGAGCCGTGCGTGCGGCGGCGCTCGTCCATCTCGGTGACGCCGCGCTGTTGCAGGGCCGGTTCGCCGAGGCTCACAGGCACCTCACCGTTGCCATCGAGCTGGCCCGCCGCTGCGGCGCCGAGCCGGTCCTCGCCGAGGCCCTCGGCCGGCTCGGGCGGGTCGTTCTGGACCAGGGCCGCCACGCCCAGGCGCGGGCACTCTTCCAGGAGAGCCTCACGGCGGCGCGCGCGCTCGCAAACCAACCGGCCATGATCTACGCCACGAACCAGCTCGGATTCGTCGCCTACTTCGACGGCGCCCTCGATGAGGCCGAGCGCCTGTTCGGCGACGCGCTCGATCTGGCGCACGCGACGGCCGACCGCGCGGCCGCCGCGCTCGCCCTGCAGGGTCTCGGGTTCGTGGCCGAAGACCGGGACAGGCTCGACCTCGCGGCGGAGTTCTACGGCCAGGGCCTGGCGATCTGCGAGGAGCACGGGGACCGTTTCGGCGCCGGCCGGAACCTCATGCTCCTCGGCGAGATCGCGAGGAAGCGGCGCCTTTTCGAGGACGCGCTTCGCTACTA
>SCRJ01000202.1 GCA_004298115.1 Acidobacteriota bacterium | reverse complement strand
CTCGCACGCGGTCGGGAACCCGGCCTGGACGTGGTTGGGGTTCTTGGCGTTGTTGAAATCCGTCTGGTGGCAGGCGACGCAGGCGGTGGACTTGCCCTTGAACACGCCGTCGCCGTGGCAGGCGGTGCACGGCTGCGTCGCGTGCGCGCCGAGCAGCGGGAACGTCGTCGCGCTGTGATTGAAGGCGCCCAGGGACCAGGAGGCGTCCGAGACCTTGTGGCACGTCTCGCAGGCCGTCGGGAAGCCGGCCTGGACGTGGTTGGGGTTCTTGCTGTTGTTGTAATCGGTCTGGTGGCAGGCGACGCACGCCGTGGACTTGCCCTTGAACACGCCGTCGCCGTGGCACGTCGTGCAGGTCTGGGTGGCGTGGACCCCCAGCAGCGGGAACATCGTCGTCGAATGGTTGAACGCCGTCGCTTGCTGCCAGCTCGTGTCGGAGACCTTGTGGCAGGTCTCGCACGCGGTGGGGAAGCCGGCCTGGACGTGGTTGGGGTTCTTGCTGTTGTTGAAGTCGGTCAGGTGGCAGGAGACGCACGCGGTGGACTTGCCCTTGAACACGCCGTCGCCGTGACAGCTCGCGCACGGCTGCGTCGCATGGGCGCCGAGCAACGGGAACGCGGTGGTGGCGTGGTTGAACGTGGCCTGCTGCCAGTTCGCGTCGGAGACCTTGTGGCAGGTCTCGCACGCGGTGGAGAACCCGACCTGGGCGTGGTTGGGGTTCTTGCTGTTGTTGTAATCGGTCTGGTGGCACGAGACGCACGCCGTGGACTTGCCCTTGAACACGCCGTCGCCGTGGCAGGTCGTGCAGGTCTGGGTCGCGTGGACCCCCAGCAGCGGGAACATCGTCGCCGCGTGGTTGAAGGCGGTCGCCTGCTGCCAGGTCGCGTCCGAGACCTTGTGGCAGGTCTCGCAGGCGGTGGAGAAGCCGGCCTGGACGTGGTTGGGGTTCTTGCTGTTGTTGAAATCGGTCAGGTGGCAGGAGACGCACGCCGTGGACTTGCCCTTGAACACGCCGTCGCCGTGGCAGGTCGTGCAGGTCTGGGTGGCGTGGACCCCCAGCAGCGGGAACATCGTCGTCGAGTGGTCGAACGTGGCCTGGTGCCACGTCGTGTCGGACGCCTTGTGGCACGTCTCGCACGCCGTGGGGAACCCCCCGGCGACGTGGGGCGGCGACGTCGCGGCCTCGTAGTCCTGGCGGTGGCAGGAGTAGCAGTCGGTGGGCGTGCCCGGGCCGAACTGGAGATCGTGGTGGCACGAGGCGCACGCGAGCGTGGCGTGCGCCGCGCTGAGCGGGAACCCGGTCGCCTGGGCGTGCTTCCAGGTCACCGAGCGCCAGGAGACCGGGTGGTGGCAGTTCTCGCAGTTGGTGCCGAGGCGGGTGCGGAACGGGTCGTCCTGGTGCCGCACCCAGTGGCAGTCGTAGCACCGGTCCGGCGTGCCCTTGACCTGGCCGTTCAAGTGGCACGAGGCGCACGGGACCCCGAGGTGCATGCCCTCGAGCGGGAACAGGGTGGCCTTGTGGAACGCCCGCGAGGCGCCGGCCCACTTGTCCGGCGTGTGGCACGACTCGCACCGGGTCCCGAGCGTGCCCTTGTGGACGTCCTCGTGGCAGTTGGCGCACGCCGTGCTCAGGCCGGCGAACTTGACCGCCGTGCCGTGCCCCGCCGGGAACTCCCCCTCGACGCTCTTGTGGCACTGCTGACACTTGGCCGTCGCGTGCGCGCCGGCGTGGAACCCGGCGTCGCCCTTGTGCGTGTACGCGGCGATCGTGAACGTCGCGGTGGTGTGGCAGCTCTGGCAGTTGCTGCCGAGCTGGCCGAGGTGGACGTCCTTGTGGCAGGACGCGCAGGCGGTCGCGACCCCGACGTAACGGACGGCCGTGCCCGGTCCCGCCGGGAACTGGCCGGTCTCCCGGCCGTGGCACTTCGCGCACGCGACGCTGGCGTGCTTCCCGGTGAGCTGGAAGCGGGCGCCGGCGTGCGCGAACCCGACCGCCGCGAACTTCGCCGCGGCGATCGAGTGGCAGGTCTGGCACGCGTTGCCGAGCTGGCCGAGGTGGACGTCGGTGTGGCACGAGGCGCAGGCGGTCGAGAGGGCGCGGTACGTCCGCTCGGCCACCGGTTTGCCGGTGATCCCGGTCTTCGCGACGCCCTCGCCGCCGTGGCACTTGGCGCAGGCCACCGCGGCGTGCTGGCCGGCGAAGAACTCCGGGAAGCGCGGATGCACATACGTCGTGACCTTGAAGCTCTGGGAGGTGTGGCAGCTCTCGCACTTGGCTCCGAGCTCGCCCTTGTGGGGGTCCTGGTGGCACGAGGCGCACGCCGTGGAGAGCCCGCGGAAGTCCTTCTCGTTCACCCCCGGCATCGTGGCGCGGGGCTGCACCGCGCCGGTGACCGCCGCGACCCGGATGACGAGCCCGGCGAGCTCGACGCCCGGCGCGCCGCGCGGCCGGCGGCGCCGGTGACTGGGCAGGAGCTCGGAGCTCGTGCCGGTCCCCTTGGCTCGGGCGGCGGCCTTGTGACACGACGAGCACGGCAGCGTGGCGTGCTCGCCGGTGAGCGGGAATCCGGTCACCTTGCCGTGGTCGAACGTCGCGCTCTTGAACCCGTCGGTGGTGTGGCACGTCACGCAGTCCTGCTTGAACTCACCCTTGTGCGGGTCGGTGTGGCAGACGGCGCAGCGGTCGAACGCCAGCTTGGCGCGCAGCGGCGCCTGGCGGTGGCACGACACGCACGCCACGGTCCGGTGCTTGCCGGTGAGAGGGTATGCGGTGCGCGCGTGGTCGACCTTGTCCGTCCGCCAGGTCGGGCCGGTGTGGCAGTCGGCGCACGCGGAGCCGAACGCCGCGCGGTGCGGGTCGCTGTGGCAGTCGGTGCAGCGGGCGAACTTGATCCCCTTGTACACCTTGTTGACGTGGCACTTGGCGCACGCCACGCCGGCGTGGGCTGCGCTCAGCGGGAACGCCGTCCTCGAGTGGTCGAACGCGCGCTCGGCGTCCTTGAACGCGGCCGTGGTGCTGTGGCACTGGACGCAGTTCGCGCCCAGCGTGCCCTTGTGCGGGTCCTGGTGGCAGGAGGCGCAGGCCGGGGAGAGGCCGAGGAACGAGCGCGTCGTGTGGCACTTGGCGCAGTCCGCGGCGATCGCGGCGTGCTTGCCGTCGAGCGGGAAGCCGGTCTCCTCGAGGTGGTTGAAGCCCTTGTGGTCCACCGGCCTGATATCGGCGTCGCGCCCCGCGTGCTCGATGTGGCAGCTCACGCAGTCGCCCTTGACGTCGCGGTGGACGCCTTTCTTCGCCGCGATCCTCTCGGCGATCGGCTTGTGGCACGCCAGGCAGCGCTCGGCGGTGACCTTGCGGCCGGGCTCGTGGCACTTCTGACAGTTCTCGATCCCCTCGAGCTTCGCGTGCGCCTTGCTGAGCGGCCCGGGCGAGACCAGGGCGCCGAGGCCCTGGCCGGTCGCCGGCGCCGCCGCGATCGCCAGGAGCAAGGCCGCCGCCGGACCAACGAGGCGGCGGGCGGGGAGGGTGGGCCGGCTCATGGCATCTCGCTCCTCATCGTGCGAAGGCGTAGCCGAGGTAGACGACGGTGGCGACGTGGATGGCGACGATCACGAGCATCACGTACGCCAGCGGGCGGTGGAAGACGTGCCAGAGCTCGAACAGCCGCTTCGTCTTCTTGAGGTACGCGAGGCGGCGCAGGAGAACGGCGCGCTCGCCGATCAGGTCGATGGCCGTGTGCAGGAGCTCCGGCGTCACGCCCGCGCTGCGGATCCGCCGGCGCAGGCGCGCGACCTGGAGGCGGAGCCTGAACTCCCCGAATACGATCCCGCGCCAGCCCGGATCGCTCCCCTTGGAGGGGAGTGCGCGCGCCTCGAACGCATCCACCATCGCCACGAGGGCGGGAGGCAGCGAGGTTTCCAGCAGGCTGGTGCGGAGCTCGACCGCGCGCTGCTCGACCTCGGCGTACGTCAGCTCCTGGCCGCGGATCGTCTTGGGGATGCGGACGAAGAGGTAGCGGCCGACGAACCCCGACGCCACGACCAGCAGCATCGACCAGTACGCGACCGAGACGATCCCGTTGAACTTGAACGACGTGTGGAACGTGATCAGGACCGGGCCGAGGATCCCGCAGAAGATGTGGAACTCGAGCCAGTGGGTGAGCTTTCCCAGGCGCCCGAGGCGCTTCCACTTCTTACGCAGCGAGTACGCCTGCATGACGATCATCAGCGCCGACCCCGAGATGCCGAACGCGAGGCCCGCCGTGCCGGAGGGTCCCAGGACCTTGTGCGCCGGCGCGTAGCCGCGCGCCGCCAGCGGCGTGCGGTAATAGCTCCAGCCGCCGAGGCCGACCAGGATCACCAGCGCGGTGGCGAGGGTCGCCAGGGCGGCGAGCACGAGGACGTTGCGCAAGGCCCGCCGGGGAAGTGGGACGCGCTCGGGACCCGACGACGGTCCCGTGACCGCGCGCAGGGAGGCGGCCGGGCTCGCGGGAGGCGCCGGCGGCTCCGGGGAGCGGCGCTGGGGCTGCGCCGCTACCAACGCGCGGCTCCGTTCCCGGCGGTCGAGTCGCGGCGGTCGCGGTCGCTGCGCCACGTGCGGGGGAGCGCGGCCGCGCGCGGGTCCCATGGCGCCGTCGTGACGGTGGTGGTGGAGATGGCCGCGAGCCGGTTCACGCCGCGGCGCCGGAGGCCGCTTTGGGCTCGAACGGCCTCGCGCTTCAACTCAGCCATGATCAGTTCCCCCCCGGTACCGATCCTTGCTTTTACGTCCGCAACGGAACCGTAACAAAGACTCAGCCTCGAAATCCGTGACAAAGATCACACATTGCGCGGCTCGCCGGCCCCACAACGACAGGACAAGGCCGCGCGCCGGTGTGGGGCGCGCCCCGGGTGGCTGTCATTGCGAGGTTCCCGCGCCCCGCCCAGGGCGGGGCGAGGGAACCGTGGCAATCTCGAGGGCGACAGGTTTGTCGCTCCACGCGGTGGGCACGAGATTGCTTCGCCCCGCCTGAGGCGGGGCTCGCAATGACCGCAGATGCCGAGACCCTTTGGGACACGGAACGCGCCCGCCCGAGAGGCGCATGACCGACGCGTCGTTTCCGTGTGGGGCGCGCCCGCCGGGCGCGCTGTCGTTGCCTCTGTAGCGGCGTTTGCTTGCAAACGCCGGCCTTCCACGGACGAACCGCGGCCCGTCCGTCGACCCGACACCGTGCCATGCGTCGGCCGATGCAAGCATCGGCCGACTACGGAAACCGGTTGCGGTCGTCGTCTCCGTAGCGGCGTTTGCTCGCAAACGCCGGCCTTGCCGACCCCGAAGGTCGAGTGGGGTTGCGGGTGATCGATGGGGAGGCGCCCCCGCGGTCGGGCCGGGATCAGGCGTCGAGGGTGCAGTTGCCCTTCGCGTAGGAGACGCAGGGGAGGATGTACCCGGCGGCCCGGTCGTCGTCGTCGAGGGAGTCGGAGGAGCACTCCACCTCGCCGCCGAGCAGGCGCGTCCGGCACGTCAGGCAGACCCCGGCGCGGCACGAGCTGTCGATCGCGACGCCGGCGCCCTCGATGGCCTCGAGCAGCGACTCGCCCGCGGTCACGCCCACGGTCACGGCGCTCTTCTCCAGGGTGAGTTGCGCGCCGCCGCGGGCGGCCGCGGGCGCCGGCGCTGCGGCGCTCGCCGGCCCGGCGCCGGGCACCGTCTCCTGCTTGGAGATCGCGATCGCGGCCTCGAACGCCTCGTAGCGGACCTGCGCCTGCGGCACGCCGAGCGAGGCGAGGAGCTGCCGCATCGCCTCCATCATCGCCCCCGGGCCGCAGATCATGAAGATCGAGTTGGCCGCGTCGGGCACGAGCTTGCCGATCAGCGTCGCGTTGATCCGGCCGCCGAAACGCGCGACCGGGGCCGGTCCGCCGGCGACGAGACCGAACGGTCCGCCGCTGGTCACGACGGCGACCCTGGCCTGCGGGTGGCGCTCGGCGAGGAACTCCAGCTCGCGGCGGAAGGGGATGCACCTTTCGTCCTTGACGGAGAGGATGAGCGTCGCCGGCCGCATCGGCTCGGCCGCCGTCGCGTGGCGGAACATGCTGATCAGTGGCGTGATCCCCACCCCTCCCGCGAGGAACACGATGGGGCGGTCGTCCCCCTCCGGATAGGTGAACTTCCCTGCGGGGCGTCTCACGGCGAGCATCGAGCCTGGACGGACCGTGGCGTGGAGCATGCTCGACACCACCCCTTGGCGCTTGACGGAGATCTCGACGTACCCCGTGGCCTCGGGCGGGGAGCTGATCGAGTAGCAGCGCACCAGCGGCTTGCCGTCCACCTGCACGCGGACGGTGAGGAACTGCCCCGCCGCGAACTCGAACCCCTCCGGGCGGGCCATGCGGAACGTCTTGATCTCCTCGCTCTCCTCGAAGACGGCCAGCACCGGCACCGGGTTGAACGAGGACCCGGGCGCGGGGGCCGGCGCCGGTGCGGGCGCCGCGGTCGAGGCCGCGTTCCCGGCCGTCGCGCTTCGGGCGCCGGCAGCCGGGCGCGACCCGCGTGGCGAGGCCGCCGCCGGGGCGGGGACGAGCTTCTCGCAGGCGAGGAACCACGCGAGATGCGCCATGACCGCGGCCGCGAGCCAGACCGGCGCCGGCATGAACCACGGCGACGCGGTGAACGCCAGACCCGGGAGGAGAAGCGTGGCCGTGCCGAGAGACTTGACGCTGCGCTGCTGGCGCAGGACCACGAGCGCGGCGTGGAGCGTCGTCGCCACCGCGAGCGTGGACGACGACGCGGCGGCCATGAGTTCCGGCGGCAATTCGATCTCCCCCTGGCCTTGAACGATCTCTCAGGTGTCGCGCTTCCCGCCGTGATCTACCGCACAAGGACGAGCGCCAGGGCCGCGGCCTGGACCTCCGCGTGCGCGGGGGTGACGGCCACGTCGCGGACGGCGATCCGCGGCCGGGAAGGCGGGGCGAGGCGGCGGAGTTATGCTTTGCGGTATGGGCGCCGCGGACCGCCTCGAATCCGAACTGGCCGCGCTGGACGGCGGTGCGGGGGTGGTCCCTCTCCCCGAAGCGGGCCTGGTCCGGGTGAGCGGCCCCGGCCACCTCGACGTCCTCCAGCGCGTCCTCAGCCAGGACCTCACCGGGCTCGGACCCGGCCAGGGGCGCCTCGCCCTCCTCCTCACGCCCAAGGGACAGTTCCGGGCGGTGTCGGCGGTGTTCGCGGGCGCCGGCGAGACGCTGCTGCTGGCGCCGCCCGGCCGCGCCGCGGAGTTGGCGGACGTGCTCTCGAAGTTCCTCCTCCTCTCGCGCTGCTCCACGACCGCCGTGGAGGAACCCGGCGTCGCGGTCGTCGGGGCCGGGTGGCTCGACGCCGCGACCGCGGTGAGCGCGGATCCCGCGGTGGTCGCCGAGGGCGGTCTGACGGCAACCCCCGACGGGCTCCTGTTCGGGCGAACGATGCTGGGGGTCGCCGGCGCCACGGTCGTGGGGCCGAAGGACGCGACCGAGCGCGCGCTGCGGGCGGCGGGCGCCCGCGAGGTGTCGCGGGAGGCGGTCGAACTCCTCCGCATCCGGCACGGCGCGCCCGCGTGGGGGCGCGAGCTGACCGGCACCACGCTCCCCCCGGAGGTCGGGATCGAGGCCGACACGATCTCCTACACCAAGGGGTGCTACATCGGCCAGGAGACGATCGCCCGCATGGCGACCTACGGGCACCCGACGCGGACACTCGCGGGCCTGCGCCAGGTCGCGGGGACCCCCGACCGGCCGGAGCTGCCGCTGCCGCTCACGGCCGCGGGGGAGGACCGGCCGCGCGCCACCCTCACGAGCTGGGGCCGCCACCCGCGGCACGGCGGCGCCGGGCTCGCTCTCGTCCGCCGCGAGCTCGCCGTCCCCGGCACGCGCCTCTCGGCCCCGGACCGCGCCTTCGAGATCGCCCCCTTCCCGCTGTGGTGACCACGTGCCCCGCGCGCCGCGTGCTGTTGCGAGCAGGCCGGTCTTGTAGGTGTGGGGCGCGCGGGCCGCGCGCGCTTCTTCTTACCCTCCGAGCTCGACGACAGCGCGCCCGGCGGTCGCGCCCCACATCCGAACTGCGCGCGTGCGGCGGTCGTCCACGCGTAATGAGGAGGCCTGTCTTGCGTGTGTGGGGCGCGCGTCTATGAGTAGGTCGGTCGAGTCAAGTGGGGTCGTGTCGTTGATTGCCTCCTGGATAGGGTCTTGTTTCCGGTCTTGGGTGTTGGGGTGGGAGAGCTCATCCTGCGCATCAG
>SCRJ01000201.1 GCA_004298115.1 Acidobacteriota bacterium | reverse complement strand
CCCTGACCCTGGCCGTGTACCCGAGCGCGCTGACCTCGCCGCCGGGTTTCCCGGGTACCGTCTCATCGAGGGTGGTGCGGTGAGCTGGGACGACGACCGTCACCTCGTGCCCGAGGTCCGCGAGCGCCGGGGGCAGCGCCCCGGCGACATCGGCGAGCCCGCCGGTCTTCGAGAACGGCGCGACCTCCGAAGCCAGATGTGCGATGCGCATGCGGCACTCCCATCTCAGCGGTCTTCGTCGACGGTGACCTCACGCAGGAAGCGGGCGGCCTCCTCGGGCGGCGTCGGGTTGATGTTGAAGCCGGAGCCCCACTCGAACCCGGCGATGTGGGTGATCCTCGGGATGAACTCGAGGTGCCAGTGGTAGTCGTACTCGATCGTCGTCCAGTACCGCGGTTGCCCGGGGCGCGGGTGCGGGCTCGGGGCGGTGTGCAGGACGAAATTGTACGGCGGATCGTCCAGGAGCGTGCGGATGCGGCGCAGGAAGTCGCGAACCAGACGCGCGAGGTTGTCGAGCAGTTGATCGCTGCACAGGGCGAAGTCGTGGCAGTGGTCCTTGGGCAGGAGCCAGGTCTCGAACGGGAAGGAAGCGGCGAACGGCTCGAGCAGCACGAACGCCTCGGTCTCGAGCGCCACCCGGTCGGCGAACGCCTGCTCCTGCCGGATGAGGTCGCAGAAGATGCAGCGCTCCTTGTGCGCCCAGTGCTCGCGGGCGACGTTGAGCTCCTCGACGAGATAGGTCGGGATGATCGGGGTCGCGATGAGCTGCGAATGCGGGTGGTGCAGCGACGCCCCCGCCTCGCGGCCGTGGTTCTTGAAGATGAGGACGTACCTGATGCGGATGTCGCGGCGCAGGTCCAGGAGCCGCTCGCGCCACGCCCGGAACACGAGGGCGATCTCCTCGGCGCTCATGTCCGCCATCGGGCGGTTGTGGTCCGGCGTCTCGACGATCACCTCGTGCGCGCCGACGCCGCTGACCCGGTCGAACATGCCGACCGCCTCGCGCGACAGCTCACCCTCGACCCGGAGCGCGGGGAACTTGTTGGCCACGACCCGGACCTGCCACCCCGGGCCGTTCGGCTGGCGCGGACCCTTCGCGATCGCGAAGATCTCCCCCGGGGTCGCGACCTCCTTGCCGTACTCGAACGGGCAGGCGCCCACGTCGCCGGGGGCGTCGGTCGTGGGGCGCTTGAACTCGTGCGGCCTGAAGCGGCGCTCGGTGGCGATGATCGACCAGCGTCTCCGGATCGGGTCGAACCTCAACTCGGACATGCACGACTCCTGTTCTCGACGCGTCGTCTCACTGTTCATCCACCTCGACCAGGTCGAGGCGCCACAGCCCCTCGGCGGGGAGCCGCTCGCCGTCGCATTCGATCCCGAGCATGACCTCGCCGCCGGACGGTAGCGGCAGCGCCGCCTCGAGGACGCGGCCGACGACGCAGCGCCCCGGCAGCTCCTCCGGCAACCTCCACCCGGCGCGCGAGCCCGGGGTGACCATCGTGACGACCAGCGGCGCCGGCGGGGCGGCGCCCGCCCTCGATTCCACCCGCAGCCAGAGGGTGTCGGCGTCGGCGCGGAGGGCGGCGCGCCCGAGCCGCCTGGCCGTTGCCGGCGCCTCGACCCACGTCGCCACCGACCACTCGAAGAAGCTCGAGGTCCTGCCGTCGAGCACCGGCGACGGCCAGGTCCGGGAGAGGGGGACGGCCAGCCTGGTCGAGGCGGCGCGGACCGGCGCCGCGAGCTCCATCGGCGGGGTGATCCCGGCGGCGACGCACGCGTCGCGCAGGTGCGCGCGGAAGAGCTCGTCGTACAGGGGCGCCAGCAGGGTCGGGTTGTCGTCGCCGAACCACCACCACCAGTCGCTCCCCTCGGCGGCAAGCCAGGCCCGGCCGCCGCGGGACGCGCCGAGCGAGCGCACCCGCGCGAGCGTCTCCCACGCCCGGTTCTTCTCCTCGTGCCCGATCCAGGTCGCAAACGTGCCGCCGATCCACGAGCCGGGGTGGAGCCGCGGGAGGGTCGCGGGCGTCTCCTCCCGCAGGCGTTGGGCGAGCGTCGCCGGCCGCAGCTGCGAGGAGCGGCCGATCTCGTGCGCCAGCGTGGCGAGGAACCTCGCGCCGCCCTGGGGATAGCTCGTCCACGGGTTCTCGCCGTCGAGGGCGATCACGATGCCGGCGTCGCTTCCGAGGTGCGCTGCCGTGCGCCGGAGGTGGCCGGCGAACTCGCGGGCCGCATCCGCCTCGTCGGGGAAGCGGGCGGCCTGGAACCCCACGAAGTCGGAGAGGCCGCGGTGGCGGAAGAACAGCGTCGGCCCTCCGCCGGGCAGGCGCCACGCCTGGAAGAGCTCGTGGCCGACTCCGGTCTCCCCGGAAAGGTTGCGTCCGAGCGATGCCGCCAGGATCCCTTCGTCGGTGGCGAGCCAGCGCACGCCGTGCACCCCGTAGAGCGCGACCGCCGCCTCCGACACGGAACCTTCGGGCGGCCAGCACCCGGACGGCGCGTAGCCGAACGACCTCGCGGTTTCCAGGCCGGCCCGGATCTGGGCCGCCGCATCGTCGGGCGCCGCGAACGCCGGGGCGGCGGGCGCGGGGTGGGGCGCCCACGACTCGGCCACGACGCGGGTGTCGATGAGGAGGGGGATGATCGGGTGCGCCCACGGCGAGGTCGCGATCTCGATCCCGTCCGCCGCCGCGAGCCGGCGGTAGGCGTCGAGAAGGCGGCCGGGGCACGCGGTCAGCCACGCCACCGCGCGCCGCCGGGCGCTCTCGCCGAACCCCGTGCCTTTGGCCGCCAGGTCGGCGAGTTCGGGTTCCCAGGAAAGGTTGGGAGCGGCGTAGGCGAGCACCAGCAAGACCTGCAGGTCGTTGAGGTCCTGCGCGGTGAACCGCCGAGCGATCTCCTCGCCCGGTCTCCCCGCGCCCGTCGCGGCCAACTCGGCCAGGCGCGGGAAGCGGCGGAGCTGGTTGGCGTGCAGGAGGAACCCCCAGCGCAGCAGCTCCCGCTTCGCCGCGGGCGCGAGATCGCGCGCCGGCGTTGCGAGCGCCTCGAGCAGCGGATCGCGCGCCGTGCCGTCGCGGTACGCGGCGAGCTGGTCGAGGAAGACGGGGGTGAGGTTGAGGACCTGCCCGGAAAGGTGGGACGCGGCGAGCGCGTGGACGAGGGTGAGGTACTCCCCGGCGGCGTGCAGCAGCACCCACGGGGCGTGCACGACCCCGTCGGCGGTCCGGTACTGGGGCTGGTGCAGGTGCCAGAGGAACGTCAGCTTCGGCATCGCGGGTTCAGGCGCTCCTCACCAGCCGCTGCACCTCGTCGCGGTGGGAGCGGAGCAGCTTTCCCGCGGTTTCCGCGCTGTTCGACTCGGCGTGGAGGTGCAGCGCCGGCGAGACCCGGTCGGGTCGCAACAGGATCCACCCCCCGTCCACGGCGACCTTGATTCCCTCCAGGTAGGATGCGTTCTGCCCCTGCACGCCCTCAGCGAAGCGCCGCATGACCTCGCCCTTGCGCTCCATGGGACACGGCACGGTGGCCTGCGCCACGGGCACCGCGGGCGCCGACTTCGCGAGCTCGGCGAGCGGACGCCCGGCGCGCGCCAGCAGCTCGAGCAGCTTCCCCAGGGCGAAGAGCGCGTCGGGGGCGTGGTGGAGGCCCGGGAAGATGAAGTCGCCCTCCCCGGCGGAGGCGAACAGGACGCCCTTCTGGCGGGACGCTTCGGTGAGGGCCCGCGGCGCCGAAAGCGTCTCGCGCACCTGGTGGCCGGCGGCGGCCAGCGTCGCGGCGAACGTGGACGGGGCGTACGCCGGGAGTACGACCTCGCCCGGCGGCAGGTCGGCGGCGCAGACCGCGGCCACCATCAGTGCCGCGAGGTCGAGGTCCGCCCACAGGCGCTGGTTGCGGTCGGCCAGCACCATCCGCTCGCAGCTCGGGTGCAGCCAGACGCCGATGTCCGCCTCGAGCGAGGCCACGATCTTGGCGAGCCGCCCTCGCGCCAGGGCGATCTCGCTCGCGAGCAGCGCCTCGTGGACGCCGCCGGTGTGGGCGTTCAGGGTCACGACGTCGCACCCGAGTTCGGAGAGGAGGCGGGGGAGCACGACGACGGCGGCGGAGTGCGCGTAGTCCACGACGACGCGCGTGCGTTGTGCCCTGATCGGCTCGACCGCGAGCGCCTTCAGGAACGACTCGGCGTAGAAGTCCACCAACCGGGGGTGTTCGAAGATGACGCCGATCTCCTGGTGCTGGGCGCGCCGGAACTCCTCCCGCAGGAAGATCCGCTCCACCGACTTGGCGAAGCTGGTCGAGATGTCGAGCCCGTGGTCGTCGAAGAAACGGATCGAGGTCATCCCGCGCACGAGCTGGACCTGCTGGAACGAGACGCCACCCACCTCGCCGAAGCCCTCGAGCTTGTGGCGCATCACGGGCACCGGCAGGACGCCGAGGTCGACGACGTTGACGCCGGTCGAGCTCATCCCGCCGACGAACGCGCGCCGCAGCATGCGCGATGCCGGGTGGTCGTCGCGCACCGTGAGGATCGTGCTTCCCGGCTGCAGCAGGGTGCCGTACGCGGCGCCGAGGCGGGCCGCGACCTCGGGGGTGAGCTCGAGGTTGGTGAGGCCGGTGACGGCTCCCTCCTCGAACGCCGACGTCCGCCACCGCTCCGCGTAGACGAGGTTCGAGTAGACCACCGCGTGGTCCTCGACGACCTTGGCGGGCCAGATCTTCACGCCCTCCTTGACCCTGACCTCCTCGCCGAGGACGGTGTCGTCCGCGACCACCGCGCCCTTCTCGACGACGGTCCCGGCGCGAGCCTGGACGCGTGCGCCCAGGACGGCGCTCTCGATCCGCGCCCCCTCGCCGACGAGGACCTCCTCCCAGGCCACGGTGCGCCGGAGCTCGGCGCGCGCCTCGATCACGGTGTCCGGACCGAGCACCACGTCCTCGAGGCGGACGCCCGCGCCGATCCGGCACCGCGGGCCGATCACCACGGTGCCGCGGACCTCGGCGCTGGGGTCGACCTCGGCGCCGTCCTCGATCCACAGCGGCTTGCCACTGATCTGGCGCAGCTCGCCGGGAGGCACCAGCCGCAGGGAGCCGTCGAAGAAGTCGCGGTGCGCCGCCAGGTACGATTCCGGGTCGCCGATGTCGCGCCAGTACCCGCGCATGACGTGGCCGAAGAGCCTGGCGTCGGCGGCGAGCAGCCGCGGGAAGAGGTCGCGCGAGAAGTCGAACGGCTCCCCGCGCGGAACGCGGGCGAGGGCGTCGGCCCGGAGGACGTAGATGCCGGTGTTGACCGTATCGGAGAAGACCTCGCCCCAGGTCGGTTTCTCCAGGAACCGCCGGACCCGAAGCTCGCCGTCCGTGATCACGATGCCGAACTGCAGCGGGTTCGTCACGCGCGTGAGCCCGATCGTCGCCGTCGCGTCCGCCTCGCGGTGCGCCGCCAGGAGAGCGTCCAGCGGGAAATCGCAGACGACGTCGCCCGAGAGCACGAGGTACTCGTCGGCGGGCAACTGGTCGGCGCCGAGCGCGACCGCGCCGGCCGTGCCGAAGTCCTGATCGCCGTTGCAGTAGTGCAACCGCATGCCGAGGCGAGCGCCGTCCCCGAACGCGCCCTTGATCTTCTCCGGGTCGTAGTACGTCAACAGCATCGCTTCGCGCATGCCGAAGCTCGCGAGGTGGGCGAGGACGCGCTCCAGGATCGGGCGGTTGACGATCGGAAGCATCGGTTTCGGACGGTTGGCGGAGAGCGGGCGGATGCGGGTGCCGAATCCGCCCGCCATGACGACCGGGATCATTGCGCCGTCTCCAGGCACCGCGCCACCGCCAGTTTGAGCTCGCCGAGGTCCGAGGACTTCACCACGTAGGCGTCGGCGAGCCACGACGAGAAGTCGTCCTGGTAGCGGGCGTAGGCGGTGGCGAGGACGACGGGGAGGCGCGCGTCGGCGGCCTTGATCTCGCGCAGCAGCGCCAGTCCGGAGCTCGTGCCCAGACGGATGTCGAGCACGACGAGGTCGATCCCTCCGGTCGCGAGGAGACCGCGGGCGTCGTCGACGCCGGCGGCGGTGTCCACCGTGTAGCCTTCGCGGCTGAACGTGGCGCGGTACAGCTCGAGGAACCCCTCCTCGTCGTCCACGAACAGCAACCGCGAACCTGTCACGACCACCTCCGCAGGACCACCGTGAACCGCGCCCACCCAGGCTCTCTTTCATCGTACTCCACCCGGCCGCCCATCGCCTCGGCGAGGGTGCGCACCGATCGCAGACCCAGGCCGCTGCCGCCGCGATGCGTGGTGACGCCGCCGGCGAACGGGTCGGCGCGAAGGGCGGCCGGGAGCGGCTGACCGTTGTCGGCCACCTCGATCCGCACCCAGGGAGCCTCCTCGCGAGCCGCGACGTGGACCTCCCCTCCGCGGTCCGACAGCGCCTCGACGGCGTTGGCGATCAGGTTCTCCACGCAGCGCTCCAGCGAGGCCGCGGCGGCTGCGGCGACGACCGGACGCGCCGGGTGGTAGCAGAGGAGGCGGACGCCCCGGCTGGCGGCCAGCGGGCGAAACGCCGCCGCGACCCGGTCGGTCAACCCGCCGACCTCCACGGGTTCGAGCGCGATGCCGTCGGCGCGGTTTGCCAGCCCCTCGACCAGCTCACCGACGCGCTGCTCGGCACGGCTGACTGCACCCGCGACGATGCCGAGCTGCCGCATCAGCGTCTCGCGGTCGGCGGGCGGCGCCGCCACCAGCTCCCTGGCGAGGCCGCCGGCCAGGGCGAGCGGGTTCTTGAGGTCGTGCGCCAGCGTCCGCGCGGTCTCGAGCAGGGCGGTGGCGTGCTCTGCGACGATCCGCTGCCGCCGCTCGCCTTGGAGCCGCTGCAGGAGTTGCGTGCGTTCGAGGGCGGCGCGCAGGTAGTGGGCGAGCGTCTCCGCCGCCTCGAGTGTGGCGCGATGGATCGGGGCGTGGGTGACGAAGTTGTCCGCGAGGACCACGCCCCACGGGCGACCCGGCGCCATCAGCGGGACCACCGCGAGGTCGCGCGACTCGAGCGCCGCGGACCAATGGCGGACGCACGCGCTCGGGTGGTTGGGACGACCGATGAACGCCCGGCGCCACGAGTTGCACTCCGGGGAGTGAGCGTGCGAGAGGGCGGCGAGCGTCGCGGCGTGGCGGCGCTGCTCGGACTCGATCGCGGCGTGGTCGGGCTCGCGGAGCCGGCTCAAGGGCAGCACGCCGGCGCCGCGCATCTCCGTCCACACCTTGCGCGCCTCGTCGCGGGTGCGCGGCCCGACGCCGAACCAGCCGCGCAACTCCTCCCCTTCGGCCAGGAGCAGGAACGCTCGGTTGAAGCCGAGCCCTTCGCCGGCCGTGAACGCGACCAGGACGCTCCACCCCGCCACCTCGGGGTCGACGACGGTGTCGAGCACCTCGCTGACGTGCAGCAGCAGATCGAGGACGCGGCCCGGCCGGATCGTGCGCGGCGCCGGACCGCGCTCCCTGGGGTGGCGTCCGCGGGCTCTCGGCCGGCCGCCTTCAATGGGGGGAGCGGGGTTCATGATCGGGTTCCCGGCCGCCCCGCCGCCGCAAGGGCTTTCCAGCCCGCTTCGTCGAAGAAGCCGCGCGCGTGTTCGATCTTCGCGAACGTCACCGCGCCCGGCGGCGCGAGTTCGGCGGGAACGACGACCGTTCCCCGGCCGCGGGCGCCGTGGAACTCGCCCTCGCCGAGAACCCGGCCGGTGCGCGGGTCGCGCACGGCCACGCGGCCGCCGTGCGGCGGCAGGTCGATCGCGGCGCCGGTTACGCCGCCGTCGCAGCCGACGAGGCAGAGCGTGCGGCGGCCGAAGGCACGGAGGTGCGCGCCCGACGCCACCTCGATCGCCACCACCCCGCCCTCGCGGCGGCAACCGACGACCGGGTGGTGATCGCCGCCGAATGGGGACTCCTCGAGGTAGAACCTCTCGTCGCCGCCGGCGAACGACAGCAGCCATGAGCCGCGCAACACGAGTTGGGTCTTGTGGCAGGCGATGGCCGCCTTCTTGCGCTCCCGTTGCGCCTCCGACAACGGCAGCACGAGGGCGCCCTCGTCGAGGCGCGAGAGGAGCCCCGGGTTGTGCACCAGGTAGCGGATGCGAGAGCGCACGCCCGTCGTTTCCCGCAGGGCCGCAAGCGCGAACTCCGCGAGCACGGCCAGAGCGCTGTGATCGGGGTGGAGGTCGAACAGTGAAGGTCCGCCGACCACGGTCGGCGCCCACGTTTCGATGGCCTCGAGGACGGCGCGGAAGGCCACCTCGTTGCCGTGGAGCAGGAGGTCGGTGGTCCCCTGATCGGGAAAACCGAGAAAACGGACGGCGTCCAGCGGCACGCCGAGCCGGCCGAGCGCGGCGCGGACCTCGTCCCGCCGCCGCGCGGCGAAGCGGGCTCGATCGGCGGGGCCGATCCGCCAGCGCAGCTCACTCGCCCGCTGCGCCCACGGGTTGTTGTCGCCGTCGGTGAAGAACACGACGAGGAGCCGCGAGCCGACCTCGAGGGCGTGCTGCAGCAGCCCGCCCGCGGCGACGCTCTCGTCGTCGGGGTGGGGGAGGAGGACGAGGAGTCGGTCGGTCGGGCCGAGGGCGAGCGAGCGGATCACGGCGCGCCCCGGCGCGGCCCGAACGGCGAAAAGCCCCGCGCGATCGCCTTCGCCCACACGACCTCGAGCCGTTGCGGGCGGCTCGCCGGCGTGAACTCGTGGGCCCCCGCCGCCAGGAAGCGCGGGCCGGCGCCCGCCTCGCCGTCGATGGCCCCGGCCGCCGGGCCGTCCGGCGTGACCACGGTGTACAAGCCGGGGACCGCGATCGCGAACGGCACCGGCGCCCCGGCGGGTCCGAGCCGTTCCAACCGGCAGCCCGCGACGCGGAGGCGGCCCACGGAGATGAAGTTGGCGTTGAGGAACGCGCGCCCGCGCTCGGGGAAGCTCGCGCTGTCGGGAACGGCGACGTGGCAACCCGTGCGCACGATCGCCTCGGGGATCGTGTCGGAGAGCAGGCCGCGGCGCAGCCTCGCCCTCGTGATCGTTTCCAACACCCAGAAGTACGGGCGGCGGCGGAACACGGTCTCGCCCTTAGCGTCCATCACGTAATCGCGGCCGTCGGTCAGGCGCAGGACGTCCGCGAGCAGCGCCGTCTGCGCGCGCCCGCGGTCGCGCCAGATCGGTCCCTTGAAGACGATCACGCCGAGCTCCGCGACGAGCACGGCGAGAACGACCGCGGCCGGGAGCGCCCGCCGGCCGGCGCCCCGCGCGCTGAGCCGGTCCTCCCAGTACTGGCAGCCGGCGATGGCGGCGATGGCGGCGAGCGGCCAGACCGGCAGGTAGTCCTGGCCGGTGACGAGCGGCCAGAACCCTTCGAGGGCGAGGACGTAGAGCGCCACGGTCAGGAAGACGACGACGCGCAGGACCCGGATGCGGTCGCGGCCGGCGGCGCGCAGCCGCGGCGCCGCCACCCACGCCGCCGCCAGCCCGCCCGACGGGAGGAGCGCCAGGCGCCAGGGCTCGTTCCAGGCGCCGAGCCCCGGCAGGACGTTGTGGCCGATGACGCCGTACGCGAGCGCTCCGAGCGCACCCCGCGCCGCGAAGAACGCCGCGATGGCGGCGGGGAGCAGGAGCAGGCCGGCGGCCGCGGCCGCACCGAGGGTGACGAGCCGCCTCGCCGGGAACGCCGCCCGGATCTCGGCCGACAGCGCGGCGACGAGGACCGCCGACGCGGCGAGCGCGGCGACGAGGAGGGCCGTCTTCTGCGAGACGGCGAGCGCGGCGCCGAGCACCGCGGCGGCGGCGAAGACGCGGCCGGCGGCGGGCGGGCCGCCCGCCAGGACCGCGAGGGCGGCGAGCCACCCGACCACCCACAGGTCGTCGGTGCGGAACTCGAGCGACTTGAAGAAGAACTCGTAGTGAAGGCCGGCGAGCGCGGCCGCGAAGAGCGCGACCCGCGCGTCGAAGAGGCGGCGCGCGAGGAGGTATGTGAGCCCCAACGAGATCAGGTAGAGCGGCACCATCGCCACGCGCATGAGGACGAGCGCGTCGGGCCGTTCCCCGACGAGCCCCAGGACCGGCGCCGTCAGGATGTGGAAGAGCGGCGAGTGGTTGTCGAAGAGGTCGCGGTACGGGAGCATCCCCTTCGTCCACCCCCAGACGACGTGGAGGTGTTGCGCCTCGTCCGAGTTGAAGCGGTAGCGGTAGAGATAGGGCACCCTCAGGACCAGGCCTGTGCCCAGGAGCGTCAGGGCGACCCAGCGCTCCCGGCTCGTGGCGTAGCGGATCGCGGTGGCGGGCAAAGGGCGAGCACCTCGCTCAGAGTTCCGAGTCTAGCAGCACCGCAGGGGCGCTCCCAAGCGCGAGCGGCCGCCGCGACGGGCGCGCCGCGGCTGTCCCGATCCGCGTGGAAGAGTGTACCCTTGTCGCCGCGGAGGCGGGATGAAGATCCATCGCTTGACGTTGGCGTGCGCGGCGTTGCTCGTTCTCAACGGCGTCGTCGGCTCCGCGGGGACGTTTCCCGCGCCGCCGTCGCCGCGCGACGTGCTCGGCATCGACGTCGGCGCCGACCGGGTGCTGGCGAGCTACACACAGAGCGAGCGGTACCTGCGCGCCCTCGCCGCGGCGAGCGGCCGCGTGCGCGTGGTCGCCCTGGGTCCGACCGTCGAGGGCCGGACGATGGTCGCGGCGGTCGTCAGCAGCGCGGCGAACGTGGCCCGGCTGGAGGAGCTGCGCGCCGGGTGGGCGCGGGTCGCGGACCCGCGCGGACTCGATGCGCCCGAGCGCGAACGTTTGATCGCGGGTTTGCCCAGCTGCGCGCTGATCACGGCCGGAATTCACGCCAACGAGGTGGCGGGGCCGCAGGCCGCGCTGCTGCTGGCGTACCGGCTCGCCGCCGCTCCCGAGGGGAGCCCCGAGGCGCAGTGGCTCGACCGCATGGTCCTGCTGATCGTGCCCTCGCTCAACCCCGACGGTCAGGAGGCCACGGTCGCGTGGTACCGGAAGTGGCTGGGGACGGCGTACGAGGGGTCGCAGCCGCCGTTCCTGTACCACCGCTACGGCGGGCACGACAACAACCGCGACTTCGTCTACCTGACGCAGCCGGAGAGCCGGGCGCTCAACCGTTTCGTGTACCGCGACTGGCACCCCCAGCTCTTCCTCGATCTCCACATGATGGGTCCGACCGGGCCCCGGCAGTTCGTACCGCCGTTCGCGGACCCGATCGCGCCGAACGTCCACCCGTTCGTGTGGCGCGTCACCTCGCACCTCGGCACCCTGATGTCGCTGCGGCTGGAGGAGGCGGGGAAGAGCGGCGTGGTGTCCGGGTGGACGTTCGACGGCAACTGGATCGGCGGCACCCGCAACACCGGCTGGTGGAAGAACGTCTTCGGGGTGCTCACGGAGACGGCCGGCGCGGCCCTCGCGACCCCGATCAGGATCGACGAGAACGAGCTGCACGGTGGCGGGAAGGGGCTCGTCGCCTACCGGCCGCAGGTCAACTTCCCCAACCCCTGGCGGGGTGGCACGTGGGGCCTCGCCGACGCCGTCTCCTATCAGCTCGTCATCATGAACGCCACCGTGGAGTTCGCGGCGACCCAGCGCGCGGCCGTGCTGCGCGACGTCGCCACGATGGCGGCGCAGGCCGCCGAGCGCGGCGCGAACGCAGCGCCGCGCGCCTACCTGGTCCCCCCGGAGGGCGACCCCGCGCGGCGCGCGCACCTGGTGCGGCTCCTGCTCGAGGCCGGCGTCGAGGGGGCGGCGGCTGCGGGCCCGGTGGAGGCCGACGGCGTCACGTACCCGGCCGGCACCGTCGTCTTCCCGGCGGCGCAGCCGCTCCGCCAGTACCTTCTCGAGGTCATGGAGCGGCAGCGCTACCCGGAGATCGCGCCGGCCCCGGACGCCGACATCCTGCTCCCGTACGACGTCACCGCGTGGACCATGCCGCTCGAGCTCGGCGTGCGTGCGGTGCCGGTCGCGGGCGAGGTGGCGGGGAAGCTGGTGAAGGTGGATGCGGCCTGGGCCCCGTCCGTGCCGGCTGCGACGGGGGCGGGCGCCGTATTCGTCGTCCCGGCCGGCCAGCTCGGCGGGTTCGCGGCCGCCAACCGGGCGTTGCAGCGTGGGGCTCGCGTGGCCCGTCTGGATGCGGCCGCCCCGGTCGGCGCCGCGACGCTCGCCGCCGGGTCGTTCGTGATCGAGGGCCTCGCCGCCGGCGCGCGCGACGAGATCGCGGCGAGTTCCGGCGTCACGGGCGTGCTCACGGTCTCGAGGCCCGAACCGGCCGTGGCGCTGCGCCGAGTGCGTGTCGGCGTGTACCACCCGAACTTCGGTCTCGAGGACGCGGGGTGGCTGCGGTTCGTGCTCGAGGGCGCGGCGTTCGACGTCGAGGTCGTGGGCAGCGCCGCGGTCGCCTCCGGGGAGTTCGCCGGAAACGTCGACGTGCTGGTCCTGCCGCCGCTCGAGGGGAAGACCCTCGTCGACGGGCCGCAGCAACGCGGCCCGGCGCCGGCGCCGCCCGAGTTCCGCCGGGGCATCGGCAAGGAGGGCGTCGAGGCGGTGCGCCGGTTCTTCGCGGCCGGCGGGACGGTGCTCGCGTTCGGCCCGTCGGCCGACTGGCTTTCCGAGACGCTCGAGCTGCCCGTGACCGACACGCTCAAGGGCGCCGGGCCCGAGGCGTTCCGTTGCCCCGGGGCGCTGCTGGATCTGGCGGTCGACCGCGCGTCCCCGCTCGGCGCCGGGCTCCCCGCTCGGATCGCCGCCATGGTGGAGTGGGGGACCGCCTTTCAGACCAGGCCGGTCGTCGGCGATCAGGCCAGCCGGGTGGTTGCGTACTTCCCCGATGAGCCGCTCGTCCTCTCGGGGTGGGTGCGCGGCGAGGAAAAGCTGCGGCGGCGGGCGGCCGTGGTCGAGGTGACCCGCGGCGCCGGGCACGCGGTGCTGTTCGCGTTCGCGCCGTACTTCCGCGGGCAAACCGAGGCGACGTTCCCGCTCCTGTTCAACGCGGTGGTCGAGCGGATGGCCCGCGCGGACTCGCCGGCGGGCGAGAAGGGCAGCCGGTCGTAGCGCGGAGGCCGTCGACGGGCGGCAGGGAGGGAATCATGGATCCGATGCGGATCGTCGAAGCTCAGGCGGAGCAGACGGCGTCGAAGATCCTGATGCTGGTGATGGACGGGCTCGGCGACCTGCCCCGCTACGGGGACGGGTTGACGCCGCTGGCCGCCGCCCACAAGCCGAATCTGGACCGCCTGGCGCGGGACGGCTGCTGCGGTCGCTTCGACCCGGTGGGACCGGGGATCACGCCGGGGTCCGGTCCCGGCCACCTCGGTCTTTTCGGGTACGACCCGAGCGAGTACGAGATCGGGCGTGGCGTGCTCTCCGCCGTCGGGATCGATTTCGCCCTGCAACCCGGCGACGTCGCCGCACGCTTCAACTTCTGCACCGTCGACGCCGAAGGGAAGGTCTCGGATCGGCGGGCGGGGAGGATCCCCACCGAGGAGAACCGCCGCCTGGTCGCGAGGCTTCGCGAGATCCCGCCCCCGAAGGGCGTCGAGGTCTTCGTCGAGACCGAGGCGGAGCACCGCGGCGCGCTGATCGTTCGCGGCGCGAGGCTCGGCCATCGCCTGGCCGACACCGATCCGCAGCGCACCGGCGTACCGCCCCTGCCGGTGAAGGCGCTGGACGCCGCGTCCCGGCCGACGGCCGCCATCGTCGCCGCGTTCGTCAAGGCCGCGGACAAGATCCTCCGCGGCGAGCCGCGCGCGAACGGCGTCCTGCTGCGGGGCTTCGACTCGCTGCCGAAGATCCCGTCGCTGACCGAGCGCTTCCGCCTGCGGCCCGTGTGCGTCGCGACCTACCCGATGTACCGCGGGTTGGCGCGTCTCGTCGGGATGGAGATGCCGCCGCCGCCCCCGGCCCTGGGCGAGTTCCCCGCGGCGGTGCGGGCGGCGCGGGAAGGCCACGACTTCCTGTTCGTGCACGTCAAGTACACCGACAAGGCCGGCGAGGACGGCGACTTCGACCGCAAGTGCGCGGTCGTCGAGGAGGTCGACGCGCTGCTGCCGGAGATCCTGGGCGACGGGTTCGACGTCGTGATCGTGAGCGCCGACCACTCGACGCCGGTGGCGCTCAAGGCGCACTCCTGGCACCCGGTGCCGGGGCTGATCTGGGCGCCGGGGCGCGTGTTCCGCGATGGCGTGACGGCGTTCTCGGAGAGCGAGTGCGTCGGTGGGGGGTTCGGCCGGATGCCGCTACGCTTCCTGCTCGCCGAGGCGTTGGCCGCGGCCGGAAAGGTCGCGAAGTTCGGCGCGTAGCCCGCGAGGACAGGGGAGACGGAAGCAGGGAGAAGGCAGAAAGAACGTCAGGGTCCGGCTTCTTGGTCTTTCCGTATTCCTTCTACCGTTTACCCTTTCTCCTCTTACTTCTTCCCTGACTCTCTACTTCTGCCCAACCAACGGTTCGGGGTGGATGACGACGCGGCCGATCCTCGGGAGGCGCGCGCGCAGCTCGCGTTCGACGCGCTCGGTGAGATCGTGCGCCGCCGTGATTCCCGTGTCGGGGTCGAGCGCGCAGTGGAACGAGACGGCCAACGCACCGTCGTCCGTCCGGTGCACGGTGACGTTGTGCGGGTGGCAGTGCAGGGTGGTGTCGGCGGCCAGCTCGTGGAGGACGGCGAGCACCTGGCCCTCGTCCTCGGGGCCGACCGGGACGCCGCCCGGGACGGCAGGGCGCGGCTCGATATGGGTCACGATCTGCCCGATGCCGGGGCTGGCCTCGCGGAGCGCCCGTTCGAACACCGTCGCCTTCGCGTGGGCGGCCGCGAGCGAGAGCGCGGGGTCGACCTCGAGGTGCAGCTCGAGCGAACGGGCGCCGAGGACGTTGTGGACGTGGATGTCGTGGGCCGCGAGGCCGAGACTGCCCGCCACGCGGTGGGCCAGGGGCGCGAGGTCATCCCGCTCCCCCCTGGAGTCGGAGTCGGAAGGCTCCACGTGGACCACGACGTCCGCCCCCGGCAGGAGGCGGCGCGCCGCGGACTCGGCTGCGGTGGCGATCGCATGCGCCATCGGCAAGCCCGTGTCGGGCTCGACCGTGAGCGTGACGTCGGCGAACGTCTCGGGGCCGCTCCGCCGCACACGGAGGCGGCCGACCTGCACGACGCCAGGGACCCGGACGGCGCGGACGAGGCCGTCGCGAAGCTCCGGCGGGATCTCGTCCAGCAGCACGGCGATGGTCTTGCGGCCGAGCTGAACCGAAATCCACACCACGATCGCCGCGACCCCGAGGGCGGCGACCGCATCGGCCTTGACGAGCCACTCCAACCCGGGGCGTTTGGAGAAGTAGACGCCGACGAGGCCGAGGATCACGACGGCCGAGGAGTAGATGTCGGTGGAGAAGTGCAGGGCGTCGGCCTCGAGCGCCTGGCTGTCGTACTTCTTGGCGACGCGCGCCAGGATGCGGGAGCGCGTGAAATCCACCACGATCGAGACCGCCATGATGGCGAACGCCCACGCCGACGCCTCGATTGCGACGGTCTTGAACAACAGGCGCTGGGCCGCCTCGTAGATGATCCACGCGCACGTGGCGAGCAGGAGCGCGGCCTCGAACAGCGCCGAGAGGTTCTCGACCTTGCCGTGGCCGTACGTGTGCTCGCGGTCGGCCGGCCGACCGGAAACGCGCACGGCGAAAAGCGTCACGACGGCCGCCACGAGGTCGAGGCCGGAGTGCGCCGCCTCGGCGAGGATGCCGAGGGACCCGGTCGTGACGCCCACCACGGCCTTGACGCCCGTCAGAAAGACGGCCGCCAGCACGGAGTTTCCGGCCGCGGAGCGCTTCTCGCGGTCGGCATCCGGGCCGGACAACATCCTTTGACGGTCATGAGGTTTGTCGCTCATCTCAACAATAGTGTCATCCGAATAAGCATTATACTCAAAATTGAGGCTGAGCGCAAGGGTTGCGGGCGCCGCCGTTTCCCAGGTCGCGACCGACGGGCGGAATCCCGCCTCGGGTGCTCAGGTTTTCACAGGACGGCGGAGGGAGACGATCATGAAGCTGCTGGCGATGGCGATGGCGTTCTTCGGGCTGACCGGTTCCGCGTTGGCGGCGGGGATGCTCAAACCCGGGGATGCGTTCCCGGCGTGGAAGCTCACGGACCAGGCGGGGAAGGAGGTCTCCTCGGCCGACATGGCCGGCAAGACGTACCTTTTGTGGTTCTTCCCCAAGGCGATGACGCCCGGCTGCACGAAGGAAGGTTGCACCCTGCGCGACAACTACGCGGGGTTCGAGAAGGCGGGCGTGCAGCTCCTCGGCGTCTCCTTCGATGCCCCGGCGACCAACGCCGAGTTCGTCGCGAAGTACCACTTCCCGTTCCGGCTGCTCTCCGACACGAGCAAGACGCTCGCGGTGGCGGTCGGTGCGGCCGACTCGCCGAGCCGGATCTGGGCCCGCCGCATCTCGTACCTGGTGGGGCCGGACGGCAAGGTGGTGGAGGCGTACCCGGACGTGAACCCGGGCGCGCACGCCGACCAGGTGCTGGCGGACCTCGCGAAGCTCCGCGGCGCCAAATAGGGGAAGCGTGAGGGCCAAACTCGAGGGCGCGTGCTGACGCGCTAGGCGCCGCCGGACCCGGCTTCCGAACCCCAGCGGTGCTGCACGATGGTGACGGCCGCATCGTGCTGCAGGCGGCGCGCCCAGTCCTCGACGTCGATCCCGGCTTCGGCTTCCTCGCACGCCGCCGCCGTGGAGCGGGTCGCCGGGTGCAGCGGCTGCAGGAACGAGCAGCAGTCCTGGTGGGGGAGGATCGACAGCTCGAACGTGCCGGCCCGCTCCGCGATGGCGATGATCTCCTGCTTGTCGAGCCCGACGAGAGGGCGCAGCACCGGCAGGTGGGCGACACGATCGATCGCAGCGAGGTTCTCGAGCGTCTGCGACGCGACCTGGTTGAGCGACTCGCCGGTCACCAGCGCCTCGCAGCGCCACCGGCGCGCGATGCGCTCGGCGGCGCGCAGCATCATACGGCGGTAGAGCACCACCCGCAGCCGCTCGGGACAGGATGCGACGATCTCCTGCTGACACTCGCCGAACGGGACGACCGCGAGCCGGCAGGACCCCTGGTGGCGGACGAGGACGCGGACCAGCCGCTCGACCTTGGCGACCGAGGCGTCCGACGTGTACGGCGCGGAGTGGAAGTGGACGTAGTGCGCCTTGGTGCCGCGCTTCATCGCGAGGTACGCGGCGGCCGGGGAGTCGATCCCCCCGGACAGCAGGACCAGCACGCGGCCCGAGCTGCCGACCGGAAGGCCGCCGGGACCCGGGAAGTGGTCGCGATACACCCAGATGCCGTCGCTCTGCACCAGCACGTGCAGCGTAAGATCGGGATTGGAGAGGTCTACCGCCATCCCGGTGCGCTCGTTGACGAACGCGCCGAGCCGGCGGTTGATCTCCCCGGAGCCGATCGGGAAACGCTTGTCCGATCTCTTGGCGCGGATCGCGAAGGTGGCCCCGCGCAGGTCCCCGAGACGCTCGCCCACGAACGCTTCGAGCTGGTCGTACGTCGCTCCGGCATGCTCCACCGGCATGATCCCGTTGAGCCCGAAGACGGTCGAGAGACGGCCGAACACCTCGTCCCAGCCGACCGGCTCGGAAAACCGCACCACGACACGCGCCGGGAGCGACACCTGCGCCACCGGCAGCCCGCGCAGAGCGGCCCGGACGTTCTGCATCAAGGTGCGTTCGAACCAGCCGCGGTTGCCGCCCTTGAGGGCGATCTCGTGCACGGTGGCGATGACGCTGGAAACGTGTTCCATCCCACCTCCGCGCCGGAGCGTAACACAGGGGCAGCGCATGGTCCGTGGCCGGGTGTCCGCGGTCCGAAAGAGGAACGCTGGTCGACGGTCAGGTGGGAGGGGCGGGCTTCGGCCGGCCCGGCGCTCGCTGGGCCGGCTACCCGTGCCCTGCCGGCGGAACGTCGTCGAGGGCGTGCCTAACGGTCTGCGCCAGCGCCTGCATCGCGAACGGCTTCTGCAGGAATGTCGCCGCCGTCGCGGGTCGAAGGCGTCGCAGCATATCGTCCTCGGCGTACCCCGACATCACCACGACCTTGAGCCGCGGCCAGCGCTCGCGCAGGCCGACGGCGAGCTCCGCGCCGGAGAGGCCGGGCAACATGAAGTCGGTGAGCAACAGGTCGAACCCCGGCTCGCCCGGGAGCGCGCCCGCCTCCTCCGCGCTCGCCGCCGCGGTGACCACGTAGCCGAGAGCGCCGAGGACCTCGAGCAGCCCCTGCCGGGCGCCGTCCTCGTCCTCGACCAGCAGCAGGCGCTCGCCCCGGCCGGCCGGCATCCCGCCCGACTCGGGCCCGGCCTGCGTCGCGGTGAGCGCCGCCGCGGTGTGACGCGGCAGCACGATGGTGAACGTCGCGCCCCGACCGGCCGGGCTGGCGACCTCGATCGTCCCGCCGTGGGAGGCGACGATGCCGTGCACCACGGAAAGGCCGAGCCCGGTTCCCTTGCCGATCCCTTTGGTCGTGAAGAAAGGCTCGAACAGGTGAGCTCGCGCCTCCTGCGAGATCCCGTGCCCGGTGTCGGTCACCGAGAGACGGATCCAGGAGGCGTCGCCACTGGTGCGCAGCGTGAGGCGCCCGCCCTCGGCCATCGCGTCCGAGGCGTTGACGGCGAGGTTCATCAACACCTGGTCGAGCTGGCTGGCGTCGGCCAGCACCGGGAGCGGCCCGCCGGAGAGCTCGGTGATGACCTGGACGTTCTCGCGCACGACCCGCCGCAGCAGGGTGGCGGCGCCCTCGACCACCCCGTTGAGGTCGAGCGGCTCGCGCGACGCGGTCTCGCGGCGCGCGAACAGCAGCAGCTGGCGCGTGAGCGCCGCGCCGCGCCGCACCAGCTGGCCCACCTCGTCGAGCGGCTTTTGTGCCCCCGTCGTGCCCCGGAGGCGCAGCTCCAGCACGGCGAGCTGGCCCAGGATCGCCTGCAACAGGTTGTTGAAGTCGTGGGCGATCCCGCCCGCGAGCCGCCCGATGGCCTCGATCCGCTGCGCGTGGTCGAGCTGCTGCTGCAGGGCGACCTCGTGCGTAACGTCGCGAGCGACGGCGACGAAGTTGCGGATGACGCCGCGCTCGTCGCGCACCGGCGAGATCGTCGCGTCCCCCTCGTAGAGCGTGCCGTCCTTGCGCCGGTTGACCAAGTGGCCCCTCCACGGCTGCCCCGCGGTGATCGTCGCCCAAAGCTCGCGGTAGAAGCGCTCGTCGTGCCGGCCGCTCTTCAGCAAGCGGGGGGTTCGCCCGACGGCCTCGTCCCGGGTATAGCCGGTGACGCGCTCGAAAGCCGGGTTGACGTACTCGATTGCGCCCTCCGTATCGGTCACCATGACGACCTCGGAGGCCTGGTCCACGGCGGCGGCGAGGCGCCGGCGCGCCTCCTCGGTGCGGGTGCGCTCGGTGACGTCCTCGACGGCACCCTCGTAGTAGAGGACGGTCCCGTCGGTGGAGCGGACGGCCTGCGCGTTCTCCCGCACCACGAGCTCCGTGCCGTCCTTGCGCTTCCACCTCGCCTCCAGGCCCCGAACGCGCCCGTCCCGCTCGAGGGTCGCCTTGAACCGTGCGCGCGGATAGTCGGGCTGGAACCCGGCGTCCTCGAGGTTGCGCCGGCGCAGCTCGTCGAGGGTGGCGTAACCGAGCATGGCGAGGAGCGCAGGGTTCGCGTCCAGGATCTCGCCGGCCGGGGTGGTGCGGTAGATGCCGATCGGAGAGTTGTCGAACAGGGAACGGAAGCGCGCCTCGCTCTCGTGCAGCGCCTCCTCGGCGCGCTTGCGCTCCTGGACGTTGCGGGCGATGGCCTGGAAGCCGATGATCGCCTCGCCCTTGCGGTAGGGGGCGGAGCGCACCTCGGCCGGGATGAGCCGGCCGGTCTTGTCCCGCACCTCGTATTCGAACGTCTCGTCGAGGGATTCGCCGTTCAAGATCCTCGCCAGGCGGGCCCGGTGGGCCTCCCACTGCGACTCGGGCACGACGTCCCAGACGGACATGGTGAGCATCTCGGCCTCGGTGAAGCCGAGGTCGTAGCAGATGGCGTCGTTGACCGACAGAAAGCGCCCGTTCAGGTCCACAAGGAAGATCCCGTCCGGGCTGTGCGCGACCAGTGTGCGGTAGCGCTCCTCGCTCTCGCGCAGCGCTTCCTCCGTCCGTCTGCGCTCGTCGATGTCCTCGATCGTCGCCACCGTGCGGAATGGGAGGCCGGCGGCGTCGCGGATCACCGTCATGTTGACGTTCACCCAGATCGGCGTGCCGTCCTTGCGGATGTAGCGCTTCTCCAGCCGGTAGCCGGGCGTCTCGCCCCGCACGACCTGCTCGAACCGTTCCCAGTCGGCCTGCCGGTCGTCGGGGTGGGTGATCTCCGGGACCCGCATCGCGAGCAGCTCGGAGGCCTCGTACCCCGTGATCTCGCACAGCTTCCGGTTGACCCGGAGCCACCGGCCCGTGTTCGGGTCGGCCTGCGCGATCCCGACCGACGCCAGCTCGAACATCGCCGACAGCTGGCTCTCGCTCTCGAGGGCCATCGCCTCGGCCCGCTTGCGCTCCCCGATGTCGTGCACCAGCGTGACGAAGTGGTCGACGGCGCCTTCGGCGTTGCGCACGGCCTTCACCGAGATCAGGGTGTGGACGACCTGCCCGTCCTTGCGGATGTATCGCTTCTCCATCGTGTAGCCGTCGATCCCGCCGGCCAGCACGCGCTCGAAGGCCTCGACGTTCTCGGCGAGGTCGTCGGGGTGGCTGAGCTCGTCCCACCGCCTTCCGAGGAGCTCCGCCCGCTCGTACCCGAGGATCTCGCAGATCTTGTCGTTGACCTCGACGTAGCGCTTCGCCGGCGAGGTGATCGCCATGCCGACGAGCCCGAGCTCGAAGTAGCTGCGGAGCCGCTCCTCGTTCCTCCTCGAGGTCTCGTCGACGGCGGCGCGCTCGCGGCGGAGGCGGGCATGCTCGAGGAGCGTGGCGACGGCCGGCCCGAGGCGGCCGAGCCGGTCCTTGAGCAGGTAGTCGGACGCCCCACGTTTGATGCAGTCGACCGCGACCTCCTCGCTGGTGGTGCCGGTGACGACGACGAAGGGGACGTCGAGGCCCGTCGCCTGCAGGACCTCGAGCGCTCGCCGCGCACCGAACCCGGGCACCGAGTAGTCGGAAAGGATGATGTCCGGCGGGGGGTCGAGGGCGGCCGTGTACGCCGCCTCGTTGTCGACGCGCCGCCAAACCGGATCGAGGCCGTGACGCCGCAACGCCGCGATCATGAGCTCGGCATCCTCGGGCCGGTCCTCCAGGATCAGCACGCGCGGCGGCCGGGGCTCGGTGGGAGTCCCGTCCGCCCGACCCCGTCCAGTGGTCCCGGCGTCGGGCGATGGGGGTGGAGCGTCCTTGCTCGGCACCGAAAGCTGATCTCCTTTGGGACGATGATCCCCCAATTGCCCAATCCCTGCAAATCTCCGCCTTCGTTCCCGATTCCCGGTCCCCGCACGGGGACGACTGCGGCAGGGGCGGCCCGGCGCGGACGCCGCTCGTGCGCTGCGGTGTACGATCGCACCGAACGATGATCGCGACCCTGCTTCTGCTGGCTGCGGCGCAGCCCCTGCATTTCACGGTGACCTACCAGACGGGCGAGGCCCGCACCGGGTCCGACGTGACGGCGCGGGTCCTGTGCGTGTCGGCCCGTGAAGTGGATCCCTCGCTGATGACGGACGCCGAGCGCCAGTACCGCGACGACGTCCTCCGGCGCATCGATTCGACCTGGGCGGGCGAGACGTGGAAGGGGAGGCTGCGCCTCGCGCTGGCGCTCTCGCAGGCCGACGGCGCGGCCCCGGGCGCCGGTGTGGCCCAGGACAGCTGCCGGTTCCTCTTCCCCGACGAGACGGTCGTCCGGGTCGACTTCCTGCTCTCGAACCCGACGGGCTCCGATGCCGTCGTGGTGGAGGACCTGGAGAGCGGGCAGTACCTCGCGGTCGAGCACGTCGGGAAGCCTTCGGACCTCCCGGAGCTCTTCAAGCAGCTGTTCCAACCGGGCTCCGGCGCCGACGGCAAGGAGAGGAAGGATGATGCGGCGCGCGAGGAGTTGCTTCGCCGCATCCGCGAAGAGTCCAAGCAGGTCGCCGCGACGACGCGGGCCGTCGCCGAGGTCAACGGCCAGCGCGACCTCCTCCCCGAGGGAGCGACCGACGACGACATCGGCGCGTCGCTCGCACGGATGTGGGACAACCTCGACGGGGCGCCGTGCACGCGGATCGAGCGCGTCCTCGGTCTCCTGGCGGTCGTCCGCGCCACCATCGCGAAGGCGAGCGACCCTGGGACCTTGGTCGCGGGTGCGGTCGTGCCGGCGACGGCGCTGCGGTTCAAGGGCGTGCCGGCGCTCGCGGCGCCGTCCGGGACGCGCGTCGTCCGGACCTCCGGTTACAAGGACGGGGCCATGAGCCTCCGGCCGCCCCCGGAGGCGGTCACCGGGCCGTTCTACGGCCGGGGCGGCTGGTGGGTCATCGACTTCTCGGCCTCGTTCCCCTCCCAGGTCGAGCGTCTCCTGCGCGGCGACCGCCCCTGAACGACCGGGCGCCGGGGACCGGGCACCGGGCTCCGGAGGAACGCACACGCAGGCACCCGGGCCTTGACGAGCGGGAGCGCCGGCCTGGATCCCCGCGTTCGCGGGGATGACGTCTCACCAGTCTTTCCGGACCCTGGCCCCCAGAAGCACTGGGGCGGCCTCGCGGCCGCCCCTCGGGTTGTCGTCGTTGATCTTCCGGACCCCGGACCCCGGTGCCCGGACCCCGGTCTCTACGGCTTCCACCCCTGCAGGATGCGCATGTAGTTGGCGCGCTCGAGCGCCTGCGGGTTGGGGGAGTTCTGGTGGCTCATGCTGCCGCGCATCTGCTCGACCGACGCGTACTCGTGCTCCTCCATCCAGCTCGCCAGGCCCTCGCGCAGGGTCGCGAGGTACGCGGGGCCGCGCTGGAGCAGGGCGGAGACGACCTGGACCGCGTGGGCGCCGGCCATCACGGCCTTGATCGCGTCGAGCGGCGTGTGCACGCCGCCGGAGCAGGCGAGCGCGCCCTTCACATGGCCGGAGAGGATCGCGAGCCAGCGCAGCCGCAGCAGCAGCTCCGAGGAGTCCGAGAGCTTCAAGCTGGGGACGACTTCCAGCTCATCGACGTCGAGGTCGGGCTGGTAGAAGCGGTTGAACAGGACGAGGCCGTCGGCGCCGGCGTCGTCGAGCTGCTTGGCGAGGTGGGCGAGCGAGGAGTAGAACGGGGAGAGCTTCACCGCGACCGGGATCGTGACGCCCTGCTTGACGGTTTTGAGCCCGTCGAGCGCGCGTCGCTCGACGGCGTCGCTCGTCTCCCACGCCTGGGTCGCGAGGTAGTAGACGTTGAGCTCGAGCGCGTCGGCGCCGGCCTGCTCGATGAGCTTGGCGTAGTCCAGCCAGCCGGCCGGGCTGGTGCCGTTGAGCGAGCCGATTACCGGGACCTTCACCGCCGCCTTGATCCGGCGGATCTGCTCGAGGTAGGACTCCGGCCCGAGGCGGAATTCCTGCGGCTGCGGGAAGTAGGAGAGCGCTTCGGCGAACGAGTCGGCGTGCGACTCCATGTCCATGACGGTGCCGAGCTGCTCGCGCGTGATCTGCTCCTCGAACAGCGAGTGCATCACGATCGCGGCGCAGCCCGCGTCCTCGAGCTTCTTGACGGTGTCCATGTCGTCCACCATCGGCGAGGCGCCGGCGAGGAGCGGGTTGGCGAGGGCGAGGCCGAGGTACGTGGTCGAGAGGTCCATCGTGTCCCCCTTAGCTTTCCTTGGTTGCGGCGTCCGCGGCGACCTTCACCGGCATCGTGATCTTGGCGAGCTGCTCGTACACCGCGAACCGGTTGCTGACCTCGCGCTGGGCGGCGGCCAGGAGGTGCTTGAAATGCTCCGGGTTGGCCTGCTCGACCATGCGGAAGCGGGTCTCGTTGCGGACGTACTGCCCGAGGTCGATCTTGGGCGCGCCCGAGTCCAGCTTGAGCGGGCTCTCGCCGAGGGCGATCCGCCGCGGGTCGAAGCGGTACAGCGGCCAGGAGCCGCTCTCGACCGCGAGCTTCTGCTGCTCGAGGCCGTAGGCGAGGTCGTACCCGTGCGCGATGCAATGCGAGTAGGCGATGATCAGCGACGGGCCGGGGTACGACTCGGCCTCCTGGAACGCGCGCACCACCTGGTTGTCCTTCGCGCCGAGGGCGACGTGGGCGACGTAGACGTGGCCGTAGGTCATCGCCAGCATGCCGAGGTCCTTCTTCGGCATGCTCTTGCCCGCCATGGCGAACTTGGCGGCGGCGCCGAGCGGGGTGGCCTTGGACGCCTGGCCGCCGGTGTTGGAGTAGACCTCGGTGTCGAGCACGAGGACGTTGACGTCGCGGCCCTGCGCGAGCACGTGATCGAGGCCGCCGTAGCCGATGTCGTACGCCCAGCCGTCGCCGCCGACGATCCAGACGCTCTTCTTGACCAGGTAATCGGCGAGCAGCGCCAGACGCGCCGCCTCCGGCTCCTTCATGCCTGCGAGCTTGGCCTTGAGCGCGGCGATCCGCGCGCGCTGCGCCGCGAGACCGGCCTCGTTGCTCTGGTCCGCCTCGAGGATCTCCTTGACGAGGGTGTCGCCGAGATTGCCGGCGAGCGCCGCGAGCAGCTCACGCGCCTGCTCGATGTGCTTGTCGATCGCGAGGCGGTAGCCGAAGCCGAACTCGGCGTTGTCTTCGAACAGGGAGTTGTTCCACGCCGGCCCGCGCCCGTCGCGGTTGGCCGCGTACGGCGTGGTCGGCAGGTTGGCGCCGTAGATCGACGAGCACCCGGTGGCGTTGCCGATCAGCGCGCGGTCGCCGAAGAGCTGGGTGAGGAGCTTGATGTACGGCGTCTCGCCGCAGCCGGCGCAGGCGCCGGAGTACTCGAACAGCGGCTGCATGAACTGGGCGCCCTTGACGTCGATCTTGATCGCGGCGCGGTCGACCTCGGGGAGGTCGAGGAAGAACGCGTAGTTCGCGCGCTCGCTCTCGCGGATCGGGATCTGCGGCGCCATGTCGATCGCCTTGTGCTTGGGGTTCGACTTGTCCTTGGCGGGGCAGACCATCACGCACAGCGTGCAGCCCGTGCAGTCCTCCGGAGCGACCTGAATTGTGTACGTCCCGCCCTTGAAGTCCGCCGCTTTGTAGTCGATCGACTTGAACGTCGCGGGCGCGCCGGCGAGCCGCGCCGGGTCGTACACCTTGGCGCGGATCGCGGCGTGCGGGCACACCATCGCGCACTTGTTGCACTGGATGCACAGCGCCGCGTCCCACACCGGGATCTCGAGGGCGATGTTGCGCTTCTCCCACTGCGTGGTCGCGACCGGCCAGGTGCCGTCCACCGGGAACGCCGAGACCGGCAGCAGGTCGCCCTTGCCCGACATCATCACGGCGGTGACGCGCTTGACGAAGTCGGGGGCCGCGTCGGAAACGGTCGGCGGCATCGAGCGCGTTGCCGTGACCGTGCCGGGCAGCTTGACCTCGAACAGGTGCGCGAGGGTGTGGTCGACGGCGGCGAAGTTCTTCTGCACGACCACGTCGCCCTTCTTGCCGTAGGTCTTCTTGATCGCCTTCTTGATCTGCTCGATCGCCTCGTCACGCGGCAGCACGCCCGAGATGGCGAAGAAGCACGTCTGCATGATCGTGTTGATGCGCACGCCCATGCCGGTGTCCTTGGCCACCCTGTAGGCGTCGATCACGAAGAGCTTGAGGTGCTTCTCGACGATCGACTGCTGCACCTCGCGCGGCAGGTGGTCCCACACCTCGTCGGGCCCGAACGGGGTGTTGAGCAAAAACGTCGCGCCGGTGCCGGCGAAGTCGAGCATGTCGTACTTGTCGAGGAACTCGGTCTGGTGGCAGGCGACGAAGTTGGCCTTCCGGATCAGGTACGCGGAGCGGATCGGGCGCGGCCCGAAGCGCAGGTGCGAGATCGTCACCGCGCCCGCCTTCTTCGAGTCGTAGACGAAGTACCCCTGACCGAAGTTGCCCGTCTCCTCGGCGATGATCTTGATCGAGTTCTTGTTGGCGCCGACCGTGCCGTCGGAGCCGAGGCCGAAGAACACCGCCCGCTTGACGTCGTCGGGCTCGATGTCGAACTCGGCGTCCACGGCGAGCGAGGTGTGGGTCACGTCGTCCACGATGCCGACGGTGAAGTGGTTCTTGGGCTTGTCCTTGGCCGCTTCGTCGTAGACCGCCTTGATCATCGCCGGGGTGAACTCCTTCGACGAGAGACCGTAGCGTCCCGCGATCACCCGCGGCGCCTGGACGAACGCCGACTCGCCGGCGTCGGCCGCCTCGCGGAGCGCCGTGACGACATCGAGGTAAAGAGGATCGCCGATCGCGCCCGGCTCCTTGCAGCGGTCGAGCACGGCGATGGTCCGGACGGTCTTCGGCATGGCGGCGATGAAGTCGGCGACCGAGAACGGGCGGTAGAGGCGGACGCGCAGCACGCCGATCTTCTGGCCCGCCTTGAGCGCCCACTCGACGTACTCGGTGGCGGTGTCGCCGCCCGAGCCCATGACGACGAGCACGCTCTCGGCCTCGGGGTGGCCGTGGTAGTCGAACAGGCGGTACCGGCGCCCGGTCAGCGCGGCGAACTTGTCCATCTCCTCCTGCACGATGCCAGGGCAGGCGGTGTAGAACGAGTTGCACGCCTCGCGCGCCTGGAAGAACGCGTCGGGGTTCTGCGCGGTGCCGCGCAGCACCGGCGCGTCCGGCGTCAGCGCGCGGCGGCGGTGCGCGGCGACGAGGCCGTCGTCGATCAGCCGGCGCAGGTCGTCGTCGGCCAGCTCCTCGATCTTCGCCACCTCGTGCGAGGTGCGGAAGCCGTCGAAGAAGTGCAGGAACGGGACGCGGGCGCGCAGCGTGGCGGCCTGCCCGATGCAGGCGAAGTCGTGCGCCTCCTGGACCGAGCCCGAGGAGAGCAGGGCGAAACCGGTCTGCCGGCACGCCATCACGTCGGAGTGGTCGCCGAAGATCGAGAGCGCGTGCGTCGCGAGCGTGCGCGCCGACACGTGCATGCAGTACGAGGTCAGCTCGCCCGCGATCTTGTACATGTTCGGGATGAACAGGAGCAGCCCCTGCGAGGCCGTGAACGACGTGGTCAGCGCCCCGGCCTGGAGCGCGCCGTGCACGGCACCGGAGGCGCCGCCTTCGGACTGCATCTCCGTCACCTGCGGCACCGTGCCCCAGATGTTCTTCTTGCCTTGCGCCGACCACTCGTCGGCCCACTCCCCCATGTTCGACGACGGGGTGATCGGGTAGATGGCAATCACCTCGTTGGTGCGGTGGGCGACCGATGCCGCCGCCTCGTTCCCGTCGAGGGTGACCATACGTCTCTCGGACATGACATCCCTCCTTTAAGTGGGGCGCCGCTCCGCATCCTGCAAACCTTCCGGGGGGCGGGACCTGCGATCGGGTCCGCGTCTACAACGTGAACCCTTTCACATGCGGAGTCTAGGCTCTCGGCCGGCGTTTGACAAGCCCGGAGAAGACCGGAGAAGACCGGGCACCGAGCATCGGGCTCCGAGCGCCGGCCATCGGGCGCCGGGGACAGAGCACAGGGCGAAGCGGCAAGGCAGCGCACCAGAGGGCCTGGCGAGCGGGGACAGGAGATTCGGTCATCCCCGCGAAGGCGAGGATCCACGCCCTCGTTGGTCCGGTACGGGAACGCGATCGTCGTCATCCCCGCGAAGGCGGGGATCGAGGCCTTGTTCTCCGGGTGCCGCGCCGTCGCTGGAGAGGATCTGCGCGGTTTCACCTCTGGCCCCGGCGCGTCCGCCCCCTGGTCCGAGTCGGACAGGTCTCCGGGCGTCGCGACTTCGCGCTGGTCGGGGTAGAAACGAGGTCTGCGGATGGCGGCCCTGACGGGAATCGAACCCGTGCTGCCGGCTTGAAGGGCCGGTGTCCTAACCGTTAGACGACAGGGCCGTCGCGGGCGAAGAGCTTATCACAGGGGACACGGGGCAAGCCAAAGGTCCGGACTCGGCCAACGGCACATCCCCGACGGTCGGCGGGCGAACGGGAGCTGCCGGCGCCAGTCCCCATCCGGCCGTGATCGCCCATCGTGGAACACACCAACGCCTCGCCCGTCCAGGCGCCGCCGTCCCGTGTTGATAGTCATGCCGCATTCCCGCTACTTGCACACCTGACACCTTCCCTTCGGCGGTAAGACCGCAGCGAGGCACTAGAAGGATCTGTAAGGGATCTTGGAGTTCGTGACCGACCAACCGCGCTGCGCATAGCGGGAAAGGGCAAGCGATACGGACTTCATGGCAAGCTGGGCATGCGGGTTGGGGCCAACGATAACCTGTTTGACGGGGAGGCGTCCGTCTTGGTCAGGGATCCTGAGATTAACGTGAGGCACTAGGAAGCTTGGTGATGGATGGAACGAAAACCTGGGATCGGAGCTGGAGATTAGATGTGAGACAAGGCGCCACTCCCGCTCTTCGGCGAAGCTCGAATCCTTAATCAGGGGCGCGATCGCCCGCAACTGATCAAGCCAATCAGTCTCGAGACTTCTTGGATCGACGCCGGTCCCGAGGGCCCTGGAGAAGAAGTCGGTGAGGTGTTGGATCTCCGATCGAATGATCGGATCCGTCAACGCAAACTGGCTTGATTGGTCGTAAATACACTGGGCGATTCGAAAGTTCGGCAGATCAAAAAGCGATCGGTTGTCGAGGCTAAAGCAGACGCCAACGCTGTGTGGGCAATACGAGCGCCATTGACTCAAGAGGTCGCCGGCCTCAGAGAAGGAAAACTGAAAGATATGAAGATCCCTCTGAGCATTGAGGTTGACTTCAAGGTGTTCTCGAACACGTCTCTCCACCTCGTTTCTCGGGGTGGGCAGGTGGTACTGAATGCAGTTGCGTGCAAGATCAATCGCATGCGACAGCTCCTGTGAATCGTTGAGGTACTGAATCGCTGACGCCTGCAGGGTGCCCGACTGGAGGATTCCAAGGAAACTGTGAAACGAAGTGTAGTGAAAGAGGTTTTCAGGGAGTGATTGTGCGCTCACAGAAGCCTTCCCTGGTTTCACTGTCGCCTAGCCATCACCGTCGCCGCCGCAACGGAGGCCTCACCTCCGGCATGGCAACAGATCGCCCCACATCAGGTGGGAACTGCCCTCTGCACGACACCGGAACTCCGTACCGGAACTGAGCCATACCCAAGCCTACTCCGATTTGCGTGCCTCGTGCGCTAGTCGTCCGTGCGACGGGCGATCTTGACGGCCGAGGGGTACCACAATTAGGTACTTACCTGGAGGTACCTATCTGAGTCGCAGGGCGCGCCGTGGCCTTGTTCAGCGGCACCTCTTCATCCTGACTCCCTGCATCACCCGCACGGTGCTCGATTGCCGGGCGGTGTTCTCTCAGATGGCACGGGCGGGTTCGCGTCGGGCGCCGGTTTACCCGCGGCTATGGGGCCTACTCGCCGCCACCAGATTGAGACGGCGAACCGGCCGCGGGTGGGCGCAGCCGCCTATTCGGCCGAACCTGACTCGTGGCTCCCGTTCGGGGCCTCGGTTTCGCGAGGGCCCGGAAGATACGATCCGATCTTGATTCCCTTGGTCCGCATATTCTCAAGCCTCCCCTCCCGCCAGGAACGCCACCACGGCGTATTGGCCCACATGTGGCGATCGACGAAATTTCGTCCCATCGCAGCCATAAGAATTTCCTCGAAGCGGGTGAGCTGGCCCTGACGACTGCCATGAAGGGTTCGACTGACGGCGTCGTCGTTGTACGGCTTGAGGCACTCATCGATCTGCTGGAAGTTCGTGAAGCCGAGATGGCGAAGCATTCGGGCCGTGAACTCGTACGCGCTTGTCGTAATGCGTCCGTCCGGGCCCAACCTATGATCCAGGTACGCCTTCAGGGCGTCCCGTGTGATTTCGACTTCCTGGAGACGCCCCTGCCGCACGGACTTTCGGGCCGCCTGACGGAGACGCTCGTCTTCCACTTGGACGGCTTGAAACTCGCGATCAGCAATCTCCAGTAGACCCGCCAGAGCTAGAAAACGCCGCCGTACCGCAACGGGGATCGTCTCAAGAGACTTGTACTGAATATCGTGCTCTATCTCTGCCCATGCATGCTGGAGGACCGTCCGTAGCTGGATCTCGGCTCTGAGGGAACGGTATCGCGAGTACTCTGGCAACTCGGTGCGATTGTCTCGGAGCTCGACAACGTAATGGACACTGTGGTAGCCGAGCTTCTCCTCCTTCAAGAGAAGTGCAGACTTGTCGGTTCGCTCTCGGATGGTGAATTGCGAGGCAATAATAGAGTCAACCTTGGATATTGTGGCCAAAAAGAACGTGATGACGCGGGCCGCTGCCAGATCCGTAATCTGCATCATGGGGTCAGGGTATTTCGGTTGATTGGGATCGTCGTCGGTGGGCTCGGCGGCCTTGGCGCCGAAGCTGTCGATCGTCTTCGCCCGGGCCTCAATCGAGGCGACCTTGATGGAGGCATTCCGGAGCGCCTCTTGGAGAATGTCTCTCACGACCTCGGCAAAGTCCTCGTAGAGTGGGCGTACTCGCTGATAGGCTTCGACTGCGCGAGTCCGGTGCTCGTCAAAATCAAAATCCGGGGGGGGCGCGGGCTGATCGGTCATTCCTAACTCCTAGGTCGCTTCACCGTCCGGCCAAACGCAATACAGCCGAACTCCCGGAAGAAGGCGAAGCGAGGGCCGGATGTCTGGTAGGTTCTGCATCCAAGCACATCGCGTCCTCTGAACCTCCTTCTGGGACGGATTATGCACGTGATCGGGGGGTGGGGGCAGGCGAACACCGAATTCGGGGCAAGGCATTCCACAGGGCGTTCCCTGTCTGTGACTGTCGCCATGAGCCCCAATGATCGACGATCCCCCCTGGGAAAAGCATGGCCTTACGCCCTGGGCGGCTGCTTCCATTATGGATTTTCACGACCCGCTCGCAGCGGTCGCACGCCAAGGGTGACCAGTTGTGGGAAGGGATGTGGAGCCGGGCGAGCTCCACCGCGTCGCGTTCCCCCATCGGTGGGCCGCACCAGGGCCAGAGCACCTGGGGGTCTTTCGGTAGTGGCGCGTCCACGTGGCAAACTTAGCTCCGGGTTTTCACCCGTTGACGAGGCGGAAGAACCCACGGTGGAACCAATGCACCAAAGTGAGGGCTGCAAACAGAACCGCCTCGGCCTGTTCCTGGGAGACGTGGAACGGGACTTCGGGATTGTCCGTCCCATGCCGATCAAGCTGGTTTGTCCAGACGAGGCTCATTAGGCCGCGGACCTCGTCGATCGGGTTGATTCCCGATCTGTTGTCCTCAAACACCGTCGCGTACTTCCCTGGCGGCGCGTCGCGAAGCGCCGCAATGGCCGCGCCCAGCGTGGGTTTCGGGTTGTTGGGGAGAATGATGGGACATACAGCGGCCTCGACGGCCCGTACAGCCTCTCGGTAACCAGCACTCGCATTGGGACTTCTGCCGTACGTCTGGCGCCACGCTTCCGCGAGGCATTCGCCGGCTCGACCCGAACTCTCGATCACCTCTTTGGCTGCCTGTGCCGCTTCGGGTTCAACGCGCCTCACCAAGCACCGGCGGTCTGGCCCCACCATCCAGGCCGACCCCCCGGCTCTTAGAAGGGCATCGATTTCGTCGAGAGCTTTGCTCCTCTGAGGGAGTTTGCCGAGAATTGAGGCAGCCAAGTCCAGCAGGTCAAGGAACACGCGGTCGTCCTTCTGGCACAGGGCCAGAAGGGATTGATGGGTCCCTGCAACTCCGTAATTCCAGTCGAGGGAAACCCGGAGGCGAATCTGAATGTGCATCAGTATCTCGCCGTCTGGGACAACCTCCCGAAGGTAGTTCTCCGTCATGAGGAACTCTTCGTTAAGCCAATTCAATAGCGGTTGCCTGAGCCACGGTGGCACGCCTTGAACGGGCGCGTCAAATTGCTCGGCCTGTCCGGCGGTTCGGACTGAAAGCGGACGCCAGCGACCCTCACTCACCGTGGCTCCTCTCTGTGGACTTGGGGGTAACGCGGGGGCAACGGTTGCGCGCGTATCCCGTAAGTCATTGGGCCGTGTGGGGATCGAACCCACGACCGACGGGTTAAAAGCCTTCCTGCCTACGCAGAACGCTGAAATCCTCAACACGTCGGCGGTAGCGGTGTTTCCGGCGGTAAGTGTCTTGACAATCACGATGTAGAGGCCGAATATTAGAGCAATGGTGTACGACCAGGAACTACGGCAAGCGACACACGAGGGGGCAAAAAGGGGGCAAAATGGGGAACCTGACGGTCGAGGGTACGCGCTTCCGCTTCACGAAAGACACCGTGGAGGCGCTCGAGCCGGGCTCGGCACCGTACTACGCTTGGGACACGAAAGAGCACGGGCTCTGCGTGCTCGTGGCGGTCTCGGGGACGAAGACGTTCTTCTATCGGTACAAGGTGGCGGGGCAATCGAAGCGGTTCAAGCTCGGCCGGTTTCCGGGTCTCACCGTTGGCGCGGCGCAGAGCAAGACCGTCGTGCACCGCGGCGCCGTTGAGAGCGGCGGCGACCCGGCGCAGGCGAAGCGCGAGCAGCGCGCTGAGTTGACCGTCGGCGAGCTCGTGGCGCAATACGTCGCGGACCACCTGACCCCGAACTGCAAGCCGAAGGCCGTGAAGGAAGCCGAGCAGTTGACGCGCGACTACCTGGGCGACCTCGTAGGGTTCGGACTCTCGGCACTGACCCGCAAGCGAGTCAAGGACTGGCACAAGGACGTGTCGAAACGGTCGAAGATCCGAGCCAATCGGGCGCTCGAGGTGCTATCGGCCGCGTGTTCGTTCGCGCTGGAGGAGGAGGAGAACGACCGAGCGCCCGCACTATGGGGCGGCGTGAACCCCTGCCACAAGCTCAAGGGAAACCCGGAGAACTCGCGTTCACGGGTCTTGAGCGAAATCGAATCCGGGCGTCTGGTCCGCGCCCTCGAAGCCGAACGCCCCGACCTCCGCGACTTCTTCAAGATGCTGTTGTACACAGGGGCGAGGAAGGCAAACGTCCAGGCGATGAAGTGGGCCGACGTTGATCTCGACCGAGGCTCGTGGCGGATCGAGGCCGCCGAGAGCAAGAGCGGGAAGGAAATGCGCCTGGCGCTGATCGAGGACGCGGTGAAGCTGCTCCGCAAGAGGAAGACGGACCTCGAGGCGCTGGTGCGCCGGGCAGCGAAGCCGGTCGACGCGACGCGCCTGACGCTCCGCGAGGCCCGACACCGCGCGGTCGAACAGCGCAGGGCCAGCGGGGCGGCGGTGTACGTCTTCCCCGGCCTGGGGGCGAGTGGGCACCTTGTCGAGCCGAAAATCGCGTGGGCGCGGGTACTCAAGCGAGCGGAGATCAAGAAACTTCGGATTCACGACCTGCGCCGGACGGTTGGAACGAAGCTCGCAGAGACAGGCGCGAACGCTTTCATGATTCAGGCTGCGCTGGGGCACAAGTCGCTGGCATCCTCGAAGGCGTACATCCATCCCGACCTGGCTCCCGTGCGCGCCGCGCTCGAGGGCGTCGCGGCCGCGTTCGCCAAGGCCGGCGCCGACGCCGCGGCCGATGAGAAGAAGGTCGTGAGGATCAAGGGCAAGCGATAGCGATAGGTCGTGTGCGGCACAGAGCACTTATTGACAACCGCTCGCCATGATATTAGATTGGGGATGTCGGGAT
>SCRJ01000200.1 GCA_004298115.1 Acidobacteriota bacterium | reverse complement strand
GGTCTCCGTGATCGTGAGCGCCCCTCCCTCGGCGCGGATCGTGGCGTGGCGCCGGGAAACCGTGCGCTCCGGGTCGAGGCCGCTCAGGTCCACATCGGGGGTCACGCCCGTGATCGGGTCGTGGCGCCCGACCGTGGTGTCGCCGTCCGGCCGCAGCGGGAAAAGACGCCCCGAGGCGTCATGTGCGAGCACCGCCGACGCCGCGATCCCCTGACCGCCCGGAGCGGGGGCCAGCGCCGCCAGTTCGGTGCGCGCGCCCAACTCCTCGAAGCGGCGGTTCGTCTCGCGCAGGCGCTCCGAGAGCTTCGTCATCATGCGAACCGCGATGTCCGGCTTGCGCCGCAGCAGGAGGTCGAGGTCGGTGCTGCGCAACTGCAGGGCCTCCACCGCCTCCACCGCGACGGCGGTCGCCGAACGGGCGGGCGACTGGTCGAGCAGCGCCATCTCGCCGAAGAAGTCGCCCTTCTCCAGGACCGCGACCTCCTGCTCGCGGCCTCCGACCGAGAGCGAGATGCGAACGTGGCCCTTCTGGATGATGAACATCTCCCGGCCCAGATCGCCCTCGCGGAAGATCACGGCCCCGGCGGGAAACCGCGCGAGCAGCTCCTGCAACCTGTGCGTCTCACCACCGATCCGGACCTTGACCAACTACGCACCTCCCCAGGTGATCTCGCCTCTGGGGGTGTCGACCTCGACCTCGACCCCGAGCGGGAACGGAACGTTGCGGCCGCCGTGGCCGAACTGGACCCCCTCCACCACGACCGCGTCGGCGGGCAGCGCGTCGAGGAGAAGCTCGCGGAACCGCTCCCGCCAGCCCGTCTCCCCTCGCCCGCACCGGGCCAGATCTCCGACCACCACCGCCTTGACGCGCGAAAGTCTAGAGGAGAGCCGCAGTTGGGTCAACAGACGGTCGAGGCGATAGAGCGGCTCGCCGACGTCCTCGAGGAAAAGCACCGCGTCCTCGTACTCGGGCGCGAACGGCGTTCCCGCGAGCGCCGCCAGGATCGAGAGCGTCCCTCCCACCGACACCCCGCGCGCCACGCCCGGCCGCAGCGCGCGGGCGCGGCGCAGCTCGAACAAACGGCGGGGCGCCCGGCCGGCGAGCCAGGCCACGACCATCTCGGCGCCGCGCGCGTCCCGCCCGAACGACGCTGCCATCGGGCCGTGCAGCGTGGCCCGCGGAAACCGCCCGGAAAGCGCGGCGTGCAGCGCCGTGAGGTCCGAGAACCCGACGACCCATCCCTGCCAGGACGCGAACCGCTCCCACGGCAGGTCGGGGAGCAGCCGCATCGTGCCGTAGCCGCCGCGCGCCGCGATCAGACACCCGACGCCCCGGTCGAGCAGGCCGGCGATCCCCGCCAGGCGTTCGCGGTCCTCCCCGGCGAGGTGCCCGACGCGCGCCGCCACGTTGGGGGCGCAGATCACCTCGTACCCCGCCGCCCGCAGCGCCTCGACGCCGGCGGCGAGGGCGCGAGGGTCGCACGGTCCGGCCGGCGCCATCACCCCGATCCGCGACCCCGGCGTCAGCGGTTGAGGAAGCGGCCGTGGCGTCGCGCTCATCGCTGGATTCTAGTCCTCGATCGGGGAACGGCCAAAAAAAACGCAGGGGCCCTTGCGGACCCCCACGCCGGCACCAGAGGCGGCGATAAGCCGAATTCTGTTTCCCGCCGGAGGCGGGATGGCGCTCATTCCTCTGACCGGACCGTCGCCGGCCGGTTCGAGCGGCCTACCCGGGGATCGCCCGCCTCGCGGCGGATCCGGCGATGGGCCCCGTCGATCCCCCTATTTGGCCTTGCTCCGCACGGGGTTTGCCGTGCCCCGGCCGTCGCCGGCCGGGCGGTGGGCTCTTACCCCACCTTTTCACCCTTACCCCGTTCGCGGCGGGGCGGTGTCTTTTCTGTGGCACTTTCCCTCGCGTTGCCGCGGCTGGGCGTTACCCAGCGTGCTCCCATCTGGAGTTCGGACTTTCCTCGGTCCCGCGCGATGCGGGATCGCGAGCGCCTGCCGCCTCCGGTGCCACTGCTGATTGTATCCCCTATCCGCGGCCCGGGCGTCGCCGCCCCCGTGGGACGCGCTTCGGGACCGCGGGCAGCCTGTGGCGCGGGTCCTGGAAGTAGGCGACCTCGTCGACGAACCCGGGGCTCGGCACGGCACCGGCGGGCGCCGCCGACGCGGCTGCCGCCTTCCCCCAGAACGCCGCCGCGCTCACCGCCTCCGCGCCCGTGTCGCGCGCCAGCCGCGCCAGCTCGCGGTCGTCGGTCGCCACACGCCACCCCCGCCCGCGCGGGCGCAAAAACGCGATGATCGCCGAGTCGGCATGCCCCACGTAGCGAATTTCCACCGCACCGAGGGATTCCGAGCCGCCGACCCCCGGGGGCGGGGCGCCGTCGAAGTAGACCACGATCCGGACCCGCTCGTGCCTGGCGACCGCGAGCGCGGCGCGTCGCACCTTCTCGCGCGACCCGCCGTGCGCCAGGTTGTTGCCGTCCAGCAGCCAGGGCACCCCGAGGCCTCCCCGTCAGGAGCGCCGGCGCAGTACCTTCGGCCGCTTGAGGCTCTCGAGGGCGGCCCGGACGTCCTCGTTGGCCGGCTCGAACTCGAGGATCCGCTCGAGGCACTGCCGCTGCCGATCCCCCTGGTTGCGCGTCGCCCAGAAGTTCGCGAGCTCGAGCCACGCCTCGGTGAACTCCGGCGCGAGCGCGACCGCGTGCTTGAGGTGGTCGAGCGCGCGCTGGCTCCACATCGGGTTCTTGAACTCCGCGCGGGCGAGCAGCAGCAGCGTTTCGGCGGTCGGGTTCAACCGCGCCGCCTGGTCGAGCAGCTGCACCGCCATGCCGACGTCGCCCGCCCGGAGCAGCTCCTTCGCGCGGTTGACGTTGGCGTCCACCACCGCGCTCCGGGCGGAACGCCGCCGCTCCTCCGCCTGGTAGGTGTCGACGTGATGGGTGCTCGCGAGCGACTTCTCGTAGCGGGCCCGCGGTTCCGCGTGTCCCAACGTCTCGTACGCCTCCTGGAGCGCCGAGTAGATCTCCGCCAGCTCGCTCCTGAGCGAGGTCAGGTGCTTCTCCCGGGCACGGTCGGGGTGGTAGAGCTTTACGAACTCGAGGTAGCGCGAGTGGATCTGGTCCTGCGTCGCGCCCGGGGAGAGCCCGAACCGCCTGTAGTAGTCGCGGTGCCGGACCTCCGCCGCGAGCTTGATCACCTCCGCGTACTCGCGCTGCTCTTGCGGGGTGTACTGCAGCGCCTCCTCGACCTCCGGCCTGGGCTCGCCCGACGTCTCGACCTCGGCCGGCGCCAACGGCCTGGTCGCGGAGGTGGGGCGAATCTCGAGCAGGCCCGTCACGGCGAGCGCCGCCAGGGCGCGGATGTACTCGCCGGTGGGCATCGGCGCCAGCCGCTGGAGCTGCGTCACGGTGCTCGTGCCGTCCACCCGCGACAGCACGTACCCCTCCTGTGCCGTCAGGCGCAACTGCTGGTAGAGCAGCAGCGCGTCCTGAGCCGTCCAGACGAAGCCGTCGCCGCCGACCAGCGTGCGCAGGTTCTTCTCGTCGGGCACCTCGCGCACGGCGGCCGCCAGCAGGGAGGCCGTGGTCATGTCCAGACACACCGCATCGGGGGGGAGCCTCTCCCCTTCGAAATACCTCCACTCGCCGGCTTCCAGCAGCATGTGCGAGACGATGCCGACCGAGAGCGCCTCGAGCTCCTTGGTGAGCGCCTCCGGGCTGAGGAGGCCCTCCTGCACCAAGAAGGTCCCGAAACGGACCCCGTCCGGTTGCCGCAAGAGCGCGATCGCCATCCGGCTCGCGTCGAGCACGCCGCGGTTGACCAGCCACTTGCCGAGCTTCTCGTCCTCGGCCTCGGACGCCACCGCGCGGGCCTGCCCGGTCTCGAACCAGATGTGCCGCGTTTCGCCCCCGCCGGTGATGTCCAGCCGCCCGACCGCCAGCCGGCGCACGACGTCCCGGAGAAGCGGCGGCAACCCGCCGGCGTCGAAACGCCCCTTCGGAATCAAGCCCTGGGTCATCTCAGCGGAGTTTAGCCGCTTTTCAGGACACGCTCAAGGCGAGGTGCTCTCGGCCCGGACGATGTGCGGCGCGAAACCCCGGGCCACGACCCCGGAGGGCAGGTGCGCCATCGCGCCCTTGGCCGCGTCCTCGCTCGGGAAATGGCCCCAGACCAGGCGGTAGCACTGCCCTTCTCCGCGCCCGAACGGGACCACCCGCAGGTTCGCCTTGTCCTGTTCCTGGCGGCGGTAGAGGCGCTCGAGCTCGGCCGGTTGACATCCGCTGTCCACCGCCACGGCCCACGGCCCGCCGCCCCCGGCCACGACGGCGCCTTCCCAGGGACGGAAGTAGAGGAGCAGCGCCGCGCCCACGACGAGGGCGAGGACGAGCGCCACCCGGGGCCAGATCCGCCGGCGCGGGGCAAGCCCGAACCGGGGCGGCGGCGTCGACAGAGGCGTCTCGGCGACGCGGGACACCGCCTCGACGAGACCGGCGCCCGCGGCGGCGGCGAGCAGCCGCAGCGCCAGGTCCCGGCCGTGCGGCGAGGGGTCCGAGATCTCCTGCGCCGTCCGCTGGTCGTTGACCTTCGCCAGGATCGCCATGCCTTCCTCGGTCAGCCCGAGCGCGCCCACCCGCTTGGGAAAGTCCGGCAGCCGGCGCAGGATCAGCGCCGGGTCGGGGAGGAACACGCCGACCAGGTCCTCGCCGCCGGGGCCGAGCCCCATTTCCATCACCAGGTGCGGGTACGAGATCGTGAGGCCCTTCGGCTCGAACGGCAGCGCGCTGTCGAAGCTCGCCTCGGCGTCGGGCGCCATGAGGAAATCCCGCAGCCGTTCGGACAACGCCCGCTTCACCACCGCGTTCGCCTCGGCTTGCGAGACCTGGCCCGCCGCGACCGCGGCGGCCGCCTCGGCGAACCACTCGCCCCCGTCGGTGAGGCCGAACGCGGCGGCGAGGCGTTCGTGGTCGTCGCCCTCGGCCGCGATGATCTGCAACCCCGACACGTAGAGCACCAGCTCGGCGTCGGCCCAGCGCAAACGCGCGGTGCCCTTCCCTTTTCGTCCCACCCAAAGGGCCAGCTGGCCCGCCGCGGATGTGCGTCCCATGCCCGCAACAGTAGCGAAACTCGGTCCAGTCGTCAAAGGGCGGGCAGGCCGAGTACCGGGAAGACGGGGGAAGCAGAAGGGACGACACCGGCAGCGAACGACACCCCCCGGGCCGTTCCTCTTGCCCTGGCCCTTCGCCGCTTTCCGCCGGCCCGCGCCCTCCCGCCGCTCAACCCGCGTCGGTCTCGTCGTGGAGGTTCCGCCACAGCGCCGCCGCGGCCTTGCTCCCGACCGCGCCGGCAAGGGCGTCGAGCCCGGCGGCGCGGACGCCGTCGAGCGAGCCGAACTCCTGCAGCAGGCGGCGGGAGCGCTGCGGCCCGATCCCCGGCACCGCGAGGAGCTGCGTCGCCAGCCGGCGGGCGCTGCGCCGGCGCCGGTGGCGGGTCACGGCGAACCGGTGCGCCTCGTCGCGCACGCGCTGCAGCAGCAGTCGCACCGGGTCGTGACCCTCGAGCAGCAACGGCCGCGCGACGCCCGGGAGCACGATCTCCTCGAGCCGCTTCGCGAGGCCCGCGGCCGGGCGCTCGCACCCGACGGCCGCGAGCGCGCGCAGCGCGGCGTCGAGCTGGGTGCGGCCGCCGTCGATCAGGACCAGGTCGGGGAGCGCGCCCCCTTCCGCCAGGCGCCTGCGGTACCTCCGCTCCACCGCCTCCGCGATCGCGCCCGGATCGTCCGCGCCCTGGCCCGCGCGCACGTTGAACGAGCGGTACTCGCCCTTCTTGAGCTTGCCCCGCTCCCACACCACCAGCGAGGCGACCTGCGCCTCGCCCTGCAGGTGCGAGATGTCGAAGCACTCGATCCGCCAGACCGGTTCGGGGAGCCCGAGCGCCGAGGCGACCGCGGCCGCGACGCGGTCGGCCTCGCCCCTGGGGTGGCGGAAACGCAGGCGGAACGCCTCGCGCGCGTTCTCCTGCGCCAGCTCGAGCACCCGGGCGCGCTGCCCGCGTTTGGGGACCACGAGCCGGACCGGGGCGCCGCGCTTCTGCCGCAGGAACCCCGCGATCGCCTCGGCATCCTCCGGCACGGCCGGCACCTCGACCCGCTCCGGCACCGCCGGGTTGGCCTCGTAGAACTGGCCGAGGAACGCCGCCAGGAACTCGCCGGCGGCGGGCCCGTCCAGCCCCTCCCAGTGGAACTCGCGCTTGTCCACGAGCTTGCCGTCGCGGTAGATGAGGACGACCGCCGAGGCGTCGCGGCCGTCGCCCTCGACGCCGATCACGTCCGCCGACCCGGCGCCGGCGATCTCCACGTTCTGCCCGTGCGCCAGCCCGTCGAGCGCCCGCACGAGGTCGCGGTAGCGGGCCGCCCTCTCGAACTCGTGCGCCTCGGCCGCGCGCCACATCTGCGTCTCGAGGCGCGGCCGCAGCTCCTGGTGCCGCCCTTCCAGCAGCAGCGTGACCTCCTCGACGGCGCGCGCGTACTCCTCCGGGGTGGTGAGGCCGGCGACGCACGGTCCCAGGCACGCGCCCATGCCGTGGTAGAGGCACGGCCGCGGCAGCGAGCCGTCGACCTCGATCGTGCACGTCCGCACCTGCGTCCGGGTCCGGATCAGGTCCATGACCCGCGCCGCCATCCCGTGCCCCAGGTACGGCCCGAAGTAGCTGTGGCCGTCGTCGAGCACCCGCCGGGTGAGGTACGCGCGCGGCCACGCCTCGCCGGTGGTCAGCTTGACGTACGCGTAGGTCTTGTCGTCCCGGAGCAGGACGTTGAAGCGGGGCCGGTGGCGCTTGATGAGGCGGTTTTCCAGGATGAGCGCCTCGACCTCGGTGCCGGTGACCACGAACTCGAGGCCCTTGGCGCGGGCGAGCATCCCGGCGAGGCGCGGCTCGAGACGTCGCGAGAAGTAGGAGAGCACGCGCCGGCGCAGGTGCTTGGCCTTGCCGACGTACAGAACCTTCCCCTTGGCGTCCTGGAACTGGTAGACGCCGGGGGCTTCGGGGGCCCGCCGGGCCCGCTCGAGCAGCGGGTGCTCGCTCTCCACGTCCCTATTCAACCACGAACCGGGGCCGGAGGTTCCGGGCACCCGGCACCCGGCACCGGGCACCGGGCACCGGGCACCGGAGACGCAGCGGCCAGGCCGGGTCGTCATTCCCAGCGCGCGAGAGCGCGGCAGCGGTGCCGCGCCGGTTGCGGGCCAGTCAACGCGGCGCTTGGGCCTTCTCCGCCGCGGCGGGCGGCGCGACGACGCCCAGGTTGTACGCCATGAACGCGTCGATGTCGGCGGTCTGGGCGATTCTTTTGTCGGTCGGCATGTAGCCGTGGCTCGTCTTCGTCTCGACCCGGATCAGCACCGGGCTGGCGCAGCCCTGCGCGTGCTGCAGGGCCGCCGCGAACTGGTACGAGTGGCTCGGCACGACCCGGTCGTCGTGGTCCGCCGTCGTGATGATCGTCGGCGGGTAGCACGTCCCCTGCTGCACGTTCGCCAGCGGCGAGTAGGCGCGCAGCCAGCGGAACGCCTTCTCGTCGCTCGAAGCGCCGTACTCCGGGGCCCACAGCGCGCCGCCCGAGAACTTCTGGTAGCGCAGCATGTCCATGACGCCCGCCCCGGCGTACGCCGCGCCGAACAGCGCCGGGTTCTGCGTGATGGAGGCGCCGACGAGCAGGCCGCCGTTCGAGTACCCCATGATGCCGAGCCGCTTGGACGAGGTGTACTTCGCCGCGATCAGGTACTTCGCGCCGAAGGCGAAGTCGTCGAAGACGTTCTGCTTGTTCCCCAGCATGCCGGCCTGGTGCCACGCCTCCCCGAACTCCCCGCCGCCGCGCAGGTTCGCGACCGCGTAGACGCCGCCGAGCTCGAGCCACGCCGGCAGCCATGGGCTGAACGCCGGCGTGATCGTGATGTCGAAACCGCCGTATGCGTAGAGCAGCGTGGGGTTGTTCCCGTCGAGCGTGACGCCCTTCTTGGCCACGATGAACATCGGGATTTGCGTGCCGTCCTTGGACGGGTAGAACACCTGCTTCTCCTCGTACGGCGACGCGTCGAACGCCACGTCCGGCTTGAAGAACGTCCCGGTCTTGCCGCTCGCGACGTCGTAGGTGTAGACGGACGCGGGGATCAGGAACGAGGTGAAACCGTAGTAGACGGTGTTCGAGTCGTTGCGGGCGGAAAGGCCGGCGACCGAGCCCAACGCCGGCAGTGCGACTTCGCCTTCGGGCTTGCCGGCGGTGGAGTAGAGGGCGAGCCGGCTCGTGGCCGCCACCTGGAGGTTGACGAGGATCTTGCCGCCGGCCATCGCCGCGCCCCGGATCACCCCTTCGCCCTCGGGCACCACGACGCGCCAGTGCGCGGGGTCGGGGTCCCCGAACGCGGCCGCGACGATCCGGCCCTTCGGCGCCCCGAGCGTGGTCCGGATGAACAGCGTCGTCCCCTCGTGGCCGACGGCCGCGTAGGCGGCGTCGTTCTTCGTGAACAGCGGCGTGACCTTGCCGGCGACCGCGGGCTCTTGCGGGTTGCCGAGGTCGACGTAGAAGAGCTCGTTCTGCGACGCGGTGCCGTTGCGGAGGTAGACGAAGAGGTAGCGGCCGTCCTGGCTCACGCTGCCGTCGATGACCCACTCCGGGAGATCGGGACGGGCGTAGATGACCGCGTCGGCGCTCTGGTCGGTCCCCAGCCGGTGGTAGTACAGCCTCTGATCGACGACCCGCTGGCTGATCGCCCGGCCCGCCGGCGCCTGGGGGTAGCGCGAGTAGAAGAAGCCCTTGCCGTCCTCGGTCCACGAGGCGCGCGAGAACTTCACCCACCTGATCGTGTCAGGCAGGTCCTTGCCCGTGGCGACGTCGCGGACGTGGATCGTCACCCAGTCCGAGCCACCCTGCGACAGCTCGTACGCGAGGAACGCGCCGCGCGGCGACGCCTCGTAGTCGAGCAGCGCGATCGAGCCGTCGGGCGAGAGCGCGTTGGGGTCGAGCAGCTCGCGCGGCGCGGCCGTCGCCGAGTCGGCGACGTACACGACCGACTGGTTTTGCAGCCCCGAGTTGCGGCTGAAGAAGATGCGGCCGCCCGCGACCTGCTCCGGCGTGGTCTCCTTGGCGTAGTTCCAGACCTGCGTCAGCCGCTGCCGGATCCAGTCCCGGACCGGAATCCGTTCGAGGTAGGAGGACGCCAACGCGTTCTCGCCCTCGATCCAGCGCTGCAGCGCCGGGCTGCCGAGGTTCTCCATCCACTGGTACGGCGCCGGCACCTTCGTGCCGAAGTACGTGTCCACCGTCGCGTCACGGTGCGCGGCGGGATACGCGAGCTTGGTCTTGGCGGCGGGCGCGGCCTGCGAGTACGCGGCGGCCGCGGCCCCCGCGAACGCCAGCAACGCAACGGCTGTCAAGCGTAGTCGGTTCATGCGTGCCTCCCGGGCCGGAGCGGTGGAAGCGGACTCCGTCTCACGGCCGCCGAGCATACCACCCCACCGAACGAAGAGGGCCGGAACGAGCGCGGGCGGCCCGGAGGCCGCCCGCGGATGCAGCGTGTTTCGATCACTTGCGACGACTAGCGGCGGGCCTTGCCCCTGGCCTTCGCGGCCGGCTTTGCCTTCGGCCTCGCGGTCACTTTCGCCTTCGCCCTGGCCTTCACGACCGGCTTCGACCTCGGCTTCGCGACCTTCGCCTTGGCCTTCGCGGCCGGCTTCGACTTCGGCCTCGCGGCCTTCGCCTTCACAGCGGCCTTGGTCCTGGGCTTCGCGGCAACCTTCGCCTTGGGCTTCGCGGCCTTCGCCACCGGCTTCGCGCCCTTCTTCCCGGCGCTCTTTCCTGCCTTGGCCTTTGCGGACCCCGAGCCCCGAACCCCGGACCTCACCTTCTCGCCTCTCGGATGCGTCAGCTGCGCCTGCGCCGCGGCGAGGCGGGCGATCGGGACGCGGAACGGCGAGCAGGACACGTAGTCCATGCCGGCGATGTGGCAGAACTCGACCGACGACGCCTCGCCGCCGTGCTCGCCGCAGATCCCCACCTTGAGCTTCGGGCGCACCGAGCGGCCGCGCTGGATCCCCATCTCCACCAGCCGGCCCACGCCCTCGCGGTCGAGGATCTGGAACGGGTCGGCGGGGAGGAGGCGTTTGTCCAGGTACTCCGGGACGAAGCCGCCGATGTCGTCGCGCGAGAACCCGAACGTCATCTGCGTGAGGTCGTTGGTGCCGAACGAGAAGAACTCCGCGGTGCCGGCGATCTTGTCGGCGGTGAGGCAGGCGCGCGGGATCTCGATCATCGTGCCGTACAGGTGGTCGATCTTGGCCACCCCGTACTTGGCGCAGACCTCGGCGTGGACCCGCTTCGCGAGCGCGAGCTGGTCGTCGAGCTCGGCGACCAGGCCGACGACGGGCACCATGATCTCGGGGAAGACCTTCTTCCCCTCGCGCGCCAGCTCGACCGCGGACTCGAGGATGGCGCGGAACTGCATCTCGGAGATCTCGGGGAACGTCACCCCGAGGCGCACGCCGCGGTGGCCCATCATCGGGTTGGACTCGTGCAGGTCGTCGGCCCGCTTGTCGAGCTCGGAGGCGGTGATGCCGAGCGCCCCGGCCAGCTTCTCGCGCTCGTCGGCTCGGGTCGGCACGAACTCGTGCAGCGGCGGGTCGAGCAGGCGGATCGTGACCGGCAGGCCGTCCATGACCGCGAGCGTCGCCTTGATGTCCTTCTTGACGAACGGGTACAGCTCGGCGAGGGCGGCGCGCCGCTCGGCCTGGCTGCCGGACACGATCATCTTGCGCAGCAGGAACAGCGGCTGCTCCGAGCCCTTGCCGTAGAACATGTGCTCGGTGCGGAACAGCCCGATCCCCTCGGCGCCGAACTCCCGCGCCTTGGCGGCGTCCTCGGGCGTGTCGGCGTTGGTGCGCACCTTCATCGCCCGGATCGCGTCGGCCAGCGCCATGAACTTGACGAAGCGGGGGTTCTCGGTGGCGTCCATCATCCCGAGGGCGCCGGCGTAGACGTGGCCCCTCGTGCCGTTGAGCGTGAGGACGTCGCCTTCCCTGAAGGTGCGGCCGCTGGCCAGCAGCGACCTGGCGTGGACGTCCACGGTCAGGCCGCCGGCGCCGACGATGCAGCACTTGCCCCAGCCGCGGGCGACCAACGCCGCGTGCGAGGTCATGCCGCCGCGCGCGGTGAGGATCCCCACCGCCGCCCGCATCCCCTCGACGTCCTCGGGGTTCGTCTCCTCGCGCACCAGGATCACCTTCTTGCCCGCCTTCGTCCAGGCGACGGCGTCCGCGGCGGTGAAGACGATCTGGCCCCTGGCGCCGCCGGGCCCCGCGGGCAGCCCCTTGGCGACGAGGGCGGCGTTCTTCTCGGCGGCCGGGTCGACGATCGGGTGGAGCAGCTCGTCGAGCTGCGCCGGGGCGAGGCGCATCACCGCCTCCTCCTTCCCGATCAGCCGTTCCTCGAGCATGTCCATCGCCATGTTGAGCGCGGCCGTGCCGGTGCGCTTGCCGGTGCGGCACTGCAGCATCCAGAGCCGACCCTCCTGGATCGTGAACTCGATGTCCTGCATGTCGTGGTAGTGCGCCTCGAGGTTGTTGCGGATCGCCTCGAGCGGCCGGTACACCTCGGGCATCGCGGTCTCGAGCGAGGGCAGCGACTTGTTCTGCTCGTTCTTGGTGGCCTCGTTGAGCGGGTTCGGGGTGCGGATCCCGGCCACCACGTCCTCGCCCTGGGCGTTGACCAGCCACTCGCCGTAGAACTTGTTCTCGCCGGTCGCCGGGTTGCGGGTGAAGGCCACGCCGGTGGCGGAGGTGTCGCCCATGTTGCCGAACACCATCGCCTGCACGGTGACGGCAGTCCCCCACTCGTCGGGGATCCCCTCGATGCGGCGGTAGGAGATCGCCCGCTTCCCGTTCCACGAGGAGAAGACCGCACCGATCCCGCCCCAGAGCTGCTCCATCGGGTCGTCCGGGAACTCCTTGCCCAGCACCTCACGGACCGTCGCCTTGAACTGCTTCACCAGGTCCTTGAGCTCCGCCTCGGTCAGGTCCGCGTCCGACGCGCGGCCGCGCGCCTTCTTCATCTCGCCGAGCATGCGGTCGAGCTGCTGGCGGATCCCCTTCCCCTCGGCCGGCTCGACCCCCTCCGCCTTCTCCATCACGACGTCGGAGTACATCATGATCAGGCGCCGGTACGCGTCGAACACGAAGCGCGGGTTCCCGGTCTTGGCGATCAGCCCGGGGATCGTCGCCGAACAGAGGCCGACGTTGAGGACGGTCTCCATCATCCCGGGCATCGACCTGCGCGCCCCGGAGCGGACCGAGACGAGCAGCGGGTTCCGGACATCGCCGAACTTGGCGCCCATGACCGATTCCACCCGGCCGAGCGCCCGTTGCACGTCTGCGGCAAGGGCCTTCGGGTACGAGCGGCCGTTCTTGTAGTAGTGGGTGCAGACCTCGGTCGTGATGGTGAAGCCGGCCGGCACCGGGATGCCGAGGTTCGCCATCTCGGCGAGGTTGGCGCCCTTGCCGCCGAGGAGGTTCTTCATGTCGGCGCGGCCGTCGGCCTTGCCGCCGCCGAAGGAGTACACCAGCTTGTTCGTCGCTTGCTTGACCACGATCACCCTCCCGATTCAGGGGCGGGCCCCGCCCGCCCTCGGGCCGCGCGGCGCGCAGCCCGGTTGTCCCAACCGCTCACTGAGCCGAAAGCCTGGACACGTCGGCCAGGCGCAGGAACAGCTTCTCGACGCGGGCCAGCAGCGCGAGGCGCGCCGCCTTCACAGCCTCGTCGTCGCAGATCACGAGCACGTCGGTGAAGAAGGCGTCGAGCGGGGCGGCCAGCGCCGCGAGCGAGCGCAGGCCGGCCTCGTGGCCGCCGCGTCCGAGCGAGCGCTCGACCTCCTTCTCGGCCTTCTCCAGCGCCGCGAGGAGCTCGCGCTCGGCCTTCTCCTTGAGGAGCGCGCCGGCGAAGCGACCCTCGCCGCTCTTGCCCACCATGTTGCGCACACGCTTGAACGCCACCGCGAGCGAGGCGAAGACCTCCTCGCCGCGGACCGCCTCCAGGGCCCGGGCGCGCGCGACGTCGTCCGGAACCACCCCCCAGCGGGCCGCGAGCACCGCGTCCGCGACCTCCGGCTTGACGCCGGCGGCGGCCGTCAGGTAGTGGCGGACACGCTCCCGCACGAACTCGACCAGCGCGGCCGCGGCCCCGCCGTCGCCGCCGCGCAGCGCCACCGCCTCCGCGACCGCGGCCCGCAGGTCGCACGCGAGCGGCGCCTCGGCGCAGATCCGCACCACCGCGAGGGCGGCGCGCCGCAGCGCGAACGGGTCCTTGCTCCCGGACGGGATCTCCCCGGCGGCGAACAGGCCGGCGAGCGTGTCCAGCCGGTCGGCAACGCCGACGACCGCGGCCACCGGCCCGCGGGGCAGCCCGCCCTCGAGCCCGGCCGGGGTGTACTGGTCGTAGACCGCCTGCCACACCGCCGCGGGCTCGCCGTCGAGACGCGCGTAGATCCCGCCGATGACGCCCTGCAGCTCCGCGAACTCCCCCACCATCGCGGTCACCAGGTCGGCCTTCGCCAGCTCGCAGGCGCGCGCCAGCGCACCGGCGTCCACCGCGGCGCCGGCGCTCCCGGCGAGCGCGGCCGCGAGCTCGGCGACCAGCTCGGCCTTGCGCGCGAACGTGCCGAGCTTCTGGTGGACGAGCACCTTCCCGAGCGCCGCCCGGCGCGACGCGAGCGGGGCCTTGCGGTCCTGCGCGAAGAAGAACGCCGCGTCGGTCAGGCGGGCGCCGGCCACCCACTCGTTGCCGCGCTGGATCAACCCCTGCGGGTCGCCGGCGCGGTCGCACACCGCCAGGAAGTACGGCGCGACCCGGCCCTCGCGTGTCAGCACCAGGCACTTCTGGTGGTGGCGCAGGGTCGTGACCAGCACCTCCTCCGGGAGCTGCAGGAAGCGCTCCGCGATGGCCCCGCGCAGCACGCCGGGGTGTTCGACGAGCTCGACCAGCTCCGCGAGCAGCTCCGGATCCGGCCGGATCTCGCAACCCACGTCAGCCGCCAGGCGGCGCGCGGCCTCCTCGAGCACGGCTCGCCGCCCCGCGGGGTCGATGTCCACGCCCGCGACGCGCAGCCGCTCGCGGTAGGCGTCGAACCCCGCCGCGCCGGAAAGCTCGATGCGCGCCGGCGTCATCGTCCGATGCCCGAACGTGGCGGTCGAGGCGGCAACGCCGAACAGCTCCACCGGCACCTGCGTCGTGAAGGTTCGCTTCCCGATGACCGCCAGCAGGTTGTGCAGGGGGCGCACGAAGACATGCTCGCCCTTGCCCCAGCGCATCGTCTTCGGGAAGTGGAGAGCGCGCACGACACGGACGCTGATCTCGGCGAGCACGTCGGGGAGGGGCCGGCCCGGCAGCAGCTTCGTGGCGGCGATGACCTCGCCCTTGGCGCCCTTGACGACCCGCAACGCGTCCACACTGACGCCCTGCCCCTTCGCGAACCCGATCGCGGCGGGAGTCGGCGCCCCGTCGGCGGCGAACGCGGACTTGACCGAGGGGCCGGTCACTTCCTCCTCGCGGTCGGGCTGGGCCTCGGGGAGGCCGGCCACGTGCACCACGAGGCGGCGCACCGTCGAGTAGGTCCGAACCGTGGCCTCGGCGAGCGCGGCCTCGCGCAGCTCCGCCTCGAACCCGGCCCGCAGTTGCTCGCGGGCGGCCGGGAGCGCGTTGGCCGGGATCTCCTCGCAGAGGAGCTCGAGCAGGTACTCGGCCGCGCTCATCGGGCGCCGCCGTTTCCGCCCGTCCGGTTCGCGCCCGGCCCCTTGCCGTTCGGCTTGCCGTTCCCGTTGCAGCGTCCGAGCGGAAACTCCAGGCGCTCGCGCTGCTCGACGTACGCCTTGGCGCAGCGGACGGCGATCTTGCGCACCCTTCCGATCAGCGCCACCCGTTCGGTCACGGCGACGGCGCCGCGCGCGTCCATCAGGTTGAACAGGTGCGACATCTTGAGCGCCGCCTCGAGCCCCGGGATCACGAGCGGCTCGGGCTGCTCCAGGCAGCGACCCGCCTCGCGCTCCCAGTCCTCGAAGTGACGGCGCAGCATCTCGACGTCGGCGACGTCGAAGGCGTAGCGCGACAGCTCGACCTCGTCCTGGTGGCGGATCTTGCCGTACGCAAGCCCGCCCCCCCACGTCATCTCGAAGCCGTTGTCCTTGCGCTGCAGGAACATCGCGATCCGCTCGAGGCCGTAGGTGATCTCGGCGGAGATCGGCCGCAGCTCGATCCCCCCCGCCTGCTGGAAGTAGGTGAACTGGGTGATCTCCATGCCGTCGAGCAGGACCTGCCAGCCGACCCCCCAGGCGCCGAGCGTCGGCGACTCCCAGTTGTCCTCCTCGAAGCGCACGTCGTGGACGGCCGGGTCGATGCCGAGCGCGGCGAGCGAGGCCAAGTACAGCTCCTGGACGTCGTCCGGGGAGGGCTTGAGGATCACCTGCATCTGCAAGTGCTTGCCGAAACGAAACGGGTTCTCGCCGAAGCGCGCGTCGGCGGGACGGCGCGACGGTTGCACGTACGCGACCCGGTACGGCTCCGGCCCGAGCACTCGCAGGAACGTCTCCGGGTGCATCGTCCCGGCGCCGACCTCGATGTCGTACGCTTGCTGCACGACGCAGCCGTGCTCGCTCCAGAAGTGGGAGAGCGAGAGGATAAGCTCTTGCAGGTTCACGAGAAACACCTCATGCGGCCCAGGCTGCGGCCGCGGAGGCGGAGCATACCACAAGGCGACCGAGGTGGCGCGACGTTGGGTTCAGAGGGGCCGCTCGGGTGACCTCGAGATTGCGTCGCCCCGCCCCGGCGGGGCTCGCAATGACGACAAGGGAGAGACGGCTCCGCCCTCCGGACGGCGGGGCTCCCGATGACACGAGAGGGCGATGGGAGGAGCCAGCCGCGGAACAGGCTACGCGGACTCGACGGTGACCCGGACGTGCGGGTCCACGAGGGACTTCCGCACCAGCGCCGGCCAGTAGGCCACGATCTCCTGCGCCTTGGGGCGGCCGCCGGCGAAGCCGGTGACGCCGGGCGGGCCGGAGGTGACGAGCGGCGCCAGCTCGTAGCCGAACCGCGTCACGGCCGTGCGGTCCTCGGAGCGCACCGCGAGGTGGAGGACCACCTCCGGCGGGTCGGTGGAGGCGTCGCCCAGCCCGGGGTGGCACGCGCCGGTGCCGAGCAGCTCGGTGACGCGGTCCTCGTCCGGGAAGCGGACGCCGGCGCGGGCGAGGCGCTTCCAGACGATCTCCGCGGCGAGGCGGGCCTTGTCCACCGCGCGCGGGCCGGAAACGGTGAGGTGGCCGGACGCCTTCCACCCCGCCCGGTACGACGCCGACACCTTGTAGTACTCGGTCTTCGGCCCGCCCCGGACGCCGCTCACCCGCACCCGATTCTCGCCGTCCGCCGCGAGCCGGACCGAGGAGAAATCGGCGACGCAGTCGGGGGTGATGTACGCGCGCGGGTCGCCCATCTCGTAGACGAGCTGCTCGGCCACCGTGCTCGTGCTCACGAGGCCGCCGGTGCCGGCGTGCTTGGTGACGACGAAGGTTCCGTCCGGGGCGCACTCCAGCACCGGATAGCCCACGTCCCAGAGGTCGGGGACCTCCCACCAGCGCGTGAAGTTGCCGCCGGTGGCCTGGGCGCCGCACTCGATGAGGTGGCCGGCGATGGTGCCCGCGGCGAGCAGGTCCCAGGCGTCCTCGGCCCAGCCGAACTCGTGCACCAGCGGGCCGAGCGCCAGGGAGGTGTCGGTGATCCGGCCGGCGAGCACGATCTGGGCGCCCTCGCCGAGCGCCGCGGCGACCGGCCGCGCGCCCAGGTAGGCGTTGACCGAGAGGACCTTGGCGCGCTCGTTCACGAGCGGGCGTTTGGTCTCCATGTGCTCGAGGCGGCACCCGGCGGCGAGCAGCTCGTCCACGTGCGGGAGGAGGTCGTCGCCTTCCACCACCCCAACCCGCAGCCCGGTGATCCCGAGTTGGCGGGCGACGCGCAGCACCTCGTCGCGGCACCCGGCCGGGTTGAGTCCGCCGGCGTTCGTCACCACCTTGACGCCGCGCTCGACGATGACCGGCAGCGCCCGACGCAGCAGGGTGATGAAGTCGGCGGCGAACCCCTTGTGCGGGTCGCGCAGGCGCTGGCGCATCATGATCGAGAGGGTGACCTCGGCCAGGTAGTCGAGCCCGAGGTAGTCGAGCGGCCCGCGGGTGAGTAGCTCGAGCGGGGCGTCGATGCTGTCCCCCCAGAAACCCTGGCCGTTGCCGATGCGAACGCGCGTGTTCATGCCCCTCCCCCGCGCCGCCAGTCTAGCCCGTTCCGCCCCTTGCGGCGACCGCCGGCGATGAGGTAACGTCGCCGGGTTGCTCGATCGCGGACATCCTGTTGTCCACCGTCATGGGGAGGCCACAATGAGCGTCGGCATCGTCGGCTATGGCGCCTACATCCCGAGGCGCCGCATCCGTCTCGGAGAGATCGCAGCGGTCTGGGGCGCGGACGCCGCATCGTACGAGCGCGGCCTCGAGCTGCACGAGAAGTCGGTCCCCGGGGCGGACGAAGACACCATCACCATGTCGGTCACGGCCGCGCGGCGGGCGCTCGTCCGGGCGGGGATCGACCCGCTCTCGATCGGGGCGGTCTACGTCGGCTCGGAATCGCACCCCTACGCCGTGAAGCCCTCCGGGACCGTGGTCGCGGAGGCGCTCGGCGCCACCCCGGCGGTGCACTGCGCCGACCTCGAGTTCGCCTGCAAGGCCGGCAGCGAGGGGATGTTCCTCGCCGCCGCGCTGGTGAAGTCCGGCGAGGTCAGCCACGCCCTCGCCGTCGGCGCCGACACCTCGCAGGGGGCGCCCGGCGACGCCCTCGAGTACTCCGCCGCCGCCGGCGCCGCGGCGTTCATCTTCGGCGCCTCCGACGTCGTCGCCACGATGGACGCCCAGGTCTCCTTCATGACCGACACGCCGGACTTCTGGCGCCGGGAGTACATGCACTACCCGCGCCACGCCGGCCGCTTCACCGGCGAACCGGCGTACTTCAAGACCACGTTCGGCGCCGCGCGCATGCTGCTGGAGAAGACGGGGCTGCAGCCGAAGGACTTCGCGTACGCCGTCTTCCACCAACCGAACGGCAAGTTTCCGATGCGCGCCGGCAAGCAGCTCGGCTTCACGCAGCAGCAGCTCGAGACCGGTTGGCTCTCGCCGTGGCTGGGGAACACCTACTCCGGCGCGTCCCCGATGGGCCTGACCGCGATCCTCGACAAGGCCCGCCCGGGCGACCGCATCTTCATGGTCTCCTACGGCTCCGGCGCCGGCTCCGACGGGTTCGTGTGGACCGTCACCGACCGCATCGACGCGGTGCGCGACGCCGCGCCGCACACCCGCGAGCAGCTCGACGACAACAAGATCTACCTCAGCTACGGCGCTTACGCCAAACTCCGCGGCAAGATCCGCATGGGCGAGTGAAGGGAGAAGCCATGCGCGACGTGGCAATCGTTGGAATCGGGCTCTCGCGGTGGGGCGAGGTGTGGGACGCGTCGCTGCGGACGTTGTGGACCGAGGCGGCGCTCGCCGCCCTCGACGACGCCGGCATCGACCGCGTGGACGCGATCACGGTCGGCAGCATGGCGCCCGGCCTGTTCGTCGGCCAGGAGCACCTCGGCGGCCTGCTCGCCGGCGAGCTCGGAATGGCCGGGGTCCCCGCGACGCGGGTCGAGTCGGCGTGCGCGTCCGGCGGCGTCTCGCTGCGCACCGCCTTCGCCGAGATCGCCTCGGGCCTCGCCGACATCGTCCTTGCGACCGGTGTGGAGAAGATGACCGACGTCTCCGGCGACGAATGCACCGCGGCCCTCGCCGCGGCCGCCGACGCCGAGCTCGAGGTCTTCCCCGGCGCCACCTTCCCCGCCCTCTACGCGATGATGGCGCGGGCGCACATGGCGCGCTGGGGCACGACGCGCGAGCAGCTCGCCATGGTGGCGGTGAAGAACCACCGCCACGGCTCGCTCAACCCGCACGCCCAGTTCCGCCAGCAGATCACGGTCAAGGACGTCCTCTCCTCCGCGAAGGTCGCCGATCCGCTCAACATCCTCGACTGCTCCCCGATCACCGACGGCGCCGCGGCGGTCGTCCTCGCGGACATGGCCACCGCGCGCACGCTCGCCCACGGCCGGCCGATCATCCGCATCGCCGGCGTCGGCCAGGCCTCGGACCACATGGCACTGCAGTCGCGCTCGGACATGACCACGCTCCCGGCGACGACGGCCGCCGCCCAGCGCGCCTTCGCGATGGCCGGCAAGACCCCGGCCGACGTGCACGTCGCCGAGGTCCACGACTGCTTCACGATCGCCGAGATCATCGTGCTCGAGGCGCTCGGCCTGTGCCCCGCCGGCGAGGGCGGGCGTCAGGCGGAGTCGGGGCGCACCGCCCTCGGCGGGGCGCTGCCCGTCAACCCGTCGGGCGGCCTCAAGTCGAAGGGGCATCCGGTGGGCGCCACCGGCGTGGCCCAGGCCGTCGAGATCGCCAACCAGCTCCGCGGCGCGGCCGGCAAGCGCCAGGTCCCGGCCGCCCGGGTCGGCCTCACCCAGAACATGGGCGGGACCGGGGCCTCGACCGTCGTCCACATCCTGGAGGTGGTCTCATGAGCACGCTCAACCCGGCGCGCACGGCGCGCGAGTACCCCGCCCGCTACCGCCTCGAGGCGGCGCGCTGCGAGGCGTGCGGGGCGATTGCGTTCCCTCCCCGTCTGGTCTGCCCCGCGTGCCGCGGGCGAAAGTTCGCGCCGGTCACCCTCAAACCCGAGGGCAAGGTGCTGACGTGGACGGTGATCCACGTCGGCCCGCCGAGCCACCGGCACGAGGTGCCGTACGCGCTCGCGGTCATCGAGCTGGCGGACGGCGTGCGCGTCACCTGCCAGATCGCCGACGTCGACCCGGCGAAGGTCGCGGCCGGGATGGCGGTCAAGCTCGAGTTCCGCCGCATCCAGCAGGACGGCGAGGCCGGGGTCATCGCCTACGGCCACAAGGCCGTGCCGGCCTGAGCCGCGCCGCGGGCGGCGCACGCGCCGAAGGCGCTACGCGCCGCCCTCCTTCAGCAGCAGGCGGAGGTAGCGCCACGACTTCACCTCGCGCTCGGTGAACCCCTCGCGCAGCGCTGCGAGCCACCCCGCGACGTCCTCGGGCGGGGCCTCCCCGACCTGCTCGAGCGGCAGGCGCGACGCCCGCTGCAGCCAGACCACGCCGGCCGCCGAGATGCGCGAGGCGCCGCCCGTGGGCCGGTGCTCGGCGCAGACGAACCGCTTCTCGACGCGGTCGAACCAGCGCGACCCGGCCGGCAGGGCCGCGCCGCAGACGCCGCACCGGTCCAGCTCCGGGAACACGCCGCCGAGGCGCAGGAACCACAACTCCGCGTACCCCACGACCGCCGCCGGCTCGTGCCCGCCCAGAAGGCACGCCACGCAGCGCTCGACGAGGCGGAACGCGGGCTCGTTGCGCTGGCCGGGCTGGCAGTACACCAGCGCCAGCTCCGCCACCACCTGCCCCGCCGCCCACGCCGAAGGACGGCTCGCCAGGTCGAACGCGGAGCGGATCACCTCCGCTTCGTCCAGCGTCGCCAGCTCCGAACCGGCGCGCTCGAAGTAGCTCACCCGGACGTGGGCGAGCGGCTCGGTCGCGGTCGCCTGCGAGCCACGCATCGAGCGGGCGCGCCGCGCGACGACCCGCAGCTGCCCCGCCGCACGGCCGAGCAGCACGACGACGAGGTCCCGCTCCCGGAACGGGTAGCGGGCCAGGACGAGCGCCTCGTCACGCCGGAGCGGCATCCGGGCGGCGCGCCCCTTCCCGCCACGCCGCCGCCAGGGGCAGCAGCGCCGGGGCGAGGACCGACGCCCGCCACCGGCGGCCGAGACACTCGGCGAGCGCCACCTCGTCGGCCGGGCGGCCATCCACGACCTTCTCGAGAGCGGCCCGTGGCGCCAGCACGCCCGGCTCGATCGCGAGCTCCTTGGCGATGAGGTCGCGGGCCTCGCGGGCCTTCTGCACCCGACCCTCGCGCTCCCGGTCGACGGCGAAGCGCGGCCCCTTCGCCCGCGGCGGCAGCGGCGGCGGCGAGGCGAGGACCCGGAGGATCTCCTTCCCGGCCCGGCGGACCGTGCCGCGCCCGACGCCGGGCGTGGCGCCGAGCGCCTCCAGGTCGGCCGGCGGCGCCACGGCCAACGCCAGCATCGTCTCCCCGCGCAGGATCTTGAACGGCGGCACGTCGTCCGCCGACGCCACGCCTTCCCGCCACGCGTGCAGCGCCGCGATGCGGTCGCGAGCCTCGCCCGCGAGCTTCTTCGCGCCCTTGATCCGCTCGAACGCGAGGGGATCGGGGACCGGCGCCTCCCAGCGCACCGCTTCCAGCGCCCCGCACTCCTCGGCCCACCAGGCGCCGCGGCCGAGGTCGTCCAGCCGCGCCGCCAGTCGGGCCCGCACCAGCTCGAGGTAGGCGGTGTCCCCGGCCGCGTACGCCAGCAGCTCGGCCGGCAGCGGCCGCGCGCCCCAGTCCGCCCGCTGGTACCTCTTGTCCAGCGTGACCCCGGCCTCGCGTTCGACCAGCGCCGCCAGACCGGTCTGCGGCTCCCCGAGGAGCTGCGCCGCCAGTTGCGTGTCGACGAGGTGCACGACCCGGGCGCCGAGGTCTCGGTCCAGCACCCGCAGGTCGTAGTCGGCGCCGTGCATCAGCTTCAGCACGCCGGGGTCGGCGAGCACCTCGGCCAGCGGCTGCAACCCGTCGCGGCCGATCGCGAGCGGGTCGAGGACCGCGTGCTCCCCGTTGAACGAGAGCTGGATCAGGCAGACCTTGTGGTGGTAGGAGTGCAGCGAGTCCGACTCGGTGTCGAGCGCCACCGTCCCGACCGCCGCGGCGCGGCGGCACACCCGGCGCACGGCGTCCGCGTCGGTGACCAGCTCCGGGTTCAGCGGGGGGAGTTCCATCGCGGACCGATCGTAGACGCGCGCGGCGCCGCCCGCAAGGCCGGACGCGCCGCGGCGCCCGCGTCGGAGCGGGCGCCGCGCGCCGACCGACCGGGCCGGGACAGCGTCAGAAGGCGCCCGCCGGCGCCTGCGCCAACGCCTGCAACACCTCGACATCGACGGTCTCGCCGGTCTCCGCGATCACCCGTTTGTGGGCGAAGAAGACGCCCCCGTGCGCCTGCCAGTCGCTCCACGTCACGGTCAGGGTGCCGCTCTTGCGCGCCAGGACGGTCTTCGCCACCCGCCCGGTCGCGGGATCGAGCGTCACCGTCCAGTCGCCCACCGCCGACTGTACGTCCACGGCCGGCGCCGTCGCACCGCCATCCCCGGCGACGTCGGGCAGCGGCTTCACCTTCACGCCGGCCATCCCCCAGTCGAGCGGGAACGTCAGCCACAGCGTGTCCTCCCCGAACCTCTGCAACGCCCAGTTGATGGTCTCGCCCAGCTTCGCCCCCGACAGCTGCTTGCCGTTCGCCCACGCGCCGCCGGTCTTCGACCCGAGGTCGATGGCGATGTCCGCCTTGTCCCCGGCCGGGGTCGGGCCGCTCAGGCGGAGGTACCCGTCACGCCGGTCCCAGCGGTACAGGAACGGCCCCTGGGCGCCGGCCGAGCCCGTGATCTTGACGGTGAACTCGAGGTACCCCAGCGCCTGCCAGTTCGCGGCCCCGCCGCAGGCGGCAAGCTGTCCCGCAGCGGTGCGCGGGTCGGGTCCGTCGAAGCAGAGCCCGGGCACGGCCACAGCCAGCAGTGCAAGAACGAAAAGTGCGCGGCCCTTCGCCATCGTATCTTCCCCCCTTGAGTTGGCGTCTTCACTGCAACGGCGAAACCCGATCCATGCCAAAACGCCTGAACGTGGCGTGATTCTACACCAGCCGGCGGCGTGTCAAGCGCGGCGCGGGGGCGCGAAGCGGCGCCGGCGGGTACACTGATCGGATGAAACCATCAATCGTCCCCGTGAGCCGCCATGCGTGAGACCGGGTCGCCGCAGCTGCTCGGCCGGCACAACCCCCGCGTCGCGCGCCTTCGCCGCATCATCGCCCGCCAGGAGCCCGAGCTCACGGCGGTGGACGGGCTCAAGCTCACGCTCGACCTCGCGGCCGCCGGCGTTCCGATCGTCGAGCTGTTCACCGTTGCGGAGCAGCTCGGGGCGTTGCGGGCCAGCCCCGAGATCGAGCAGGTCGTCCTCGCCGGCCGGGTGCACCTCCTCGACGCCGCGACGGCCGCGCAGATCGCGCCGACCCGCCAGACCCAGGGCGTCCTGGCCGTCGTGGCGCTACCGAGCGCCCGTCTCGCGCCCGCCGGCGTCGTCGTCTACCTCGACCGCGTCCAGGACCCCGGCAACGTGGGCTCGGTGATCCGCTGCGCCGCGGCGTTCAAAGCCTCGGGCGTGGCGTGCTCCCCGGGCTGCGCCGACCCCTTCTCGCCGCGCGCGGTGCGCGCCTCCGCGGGCCAGTCCCTCGTCTTCCCCGTCCAGGCCGAGGCCGCGTTCGCGCCGCTGGCCGACGCGGTGCGGCGGGCCGGCGGCGAGGTGGTCGCGACCGCGAGCCGCACCGGCGTGCCGCTGCCGCGCTGGCGCCCGCGCTCGCCGCTGCTGCTCGCGCTCGGCAACGAGGGCCAGGGAGTCTCGCCCGAGGTCGCCTCGGGGTGCTCGGGCCAAGTCTCAGTCCCGCTTGACGATGGCGTCGAGTCGCTCAACGTCGGCGCCACCGCCGCGGTCATCCTGGCCTCGCTGGCGGGGGTTGCGGGGTCACCTATACTTGAATCGCAGTATAGGAAAGGGAGGCCGCGGTGATCCGACATCGTGACATCGAGCAGTTGCAGCAGCTCTCCCAGGCGCCGGGCAAGACCCTGACCGTCTACCTCGACGTGGACCAGACCAACGCCGCCAACCGCAAGCGCCAGTTCGAGACGCACCTCAAGGACATGCTCAAGCAGCTGCGGGCGGCGAACCCTGACGACGACGAGTTGGCGCTCACCTGCGGCGAGGTCGAGGAGATCGTCAAGACCATCGAGCCGACGGGAAAGACCTTCGTGCTCGCCCGGCACCGCCCGCTCGGAGTCAGCTTCCGCAAGGTCGTCCGCATCACGATGCCGTCCTTCGCCTACTGGAGCAACGGGGCGTTCCTGCGCCCGCTCCTCGAAGCGCTGGACGAGCACGAGCGCTTCGGCATCGTCCTCGTCGATCAGAAGCGGGCGCGCCTGTTCACCGTGTTCCTCGGCGACATCGAGGAGCACAAGGACCTCATCTCCTCGGTCCCGCCCCGCCCGGACTCGCCTACCTCGGACAAGCTCCGCTCGCAGTCGAAGATGGAGCGCCACCACGACGAGAGCGTCTCCACCCACGTCCGCCTGGTCGCCGGCGAAATCGCCCGCCTGATGGAACAGCTCGAGGTGGACCGCCTCATCATCGGCGGCAACGTCGGCGTCGCCTCGGAGCTCGCCCGCGCCCTGCCGAAGCGCCTGCGCGGCCGCCTCGTCGAGGTGCTGCCGATCCCGGTCACCGCGACCACCGACGCCATCCTGTCGCGTGCCGGCGAGGTGCAGACGCGGCTCGAGCGCGCCGAGGAGCTGGAGGTCGTGCGCGAGCTGCTCAAGGAGGTCCGCAAGGGCGGCCGCGCCGTCGCCGGCCTCGCCGCGACGCTGGAAGCGATCAACGAAGGGCGCGTCTGGAAGCTCGTGTACCTGCAGGGGGTCGCGCTCGAAGGCGGCATCTGCAACGGCTGCAACATGCTCTTCGACCCCGCCGACGAGCGCTGCCCGGTGTGCGGCAAGAAGGTCGACGCGGAGCCGCACATGGTCGACCGCATGGCGCGCGCCGTGCTCGAGCGCGGCGGCCACGTCGAGGTCGTGGACGGCCCCGCCGCCGAGGCGTTACGCGCGGTCGCCGAGGTCGCGGCGCTGATGCACTCCTGACGCCTGACCGCGGGACCGGAAACGACCGTCACCAAGACCCCGCCGGGCCGGCGCGTGCGGCCCGCGGTGCGCTCCACGCCGGAGTGGCGAAATGGCAGACGCACGGGATTTAAAATCCCGGGCCCGCAAGGGCATGAGGGTTCGACCCCCTCCTCCGGCACCACCCGATCTGCGGCCCGCGCCCGGGCCGTGAGTTTGTCAACTATGCCGGACCTGGTACCCAAATCGAGAAACCCAGATGGGTTCCGTGCATCCCGGGATCGAGGTGGATGGCCTGCGCGTGGTCAACGTGGCAGCTGGCGTGCTTATCGACCCGGGCGTTGCGAAACCGGACCTGGCGCGGACCAACGAGTGGAAACGTGCGGAAGCGTCATGCCACGAAAGGCGGCTCGCCTCGGAAGAGTCGCTCGGCCGGCTCGGGGCCAGCCGAGACCGAGGAAGGTGAGGTACGGACGCCGGCCACCGGGGCGGCTCCGGCGCGTTCGCCGCATGGATTACCTCGCGAAAAGGGAGTACAAGACACGAAGGCGGCCGAGGGGCCCTCTCGCTCAGCCACGGCGACCGTGAGGGTCTCGGGCCCCGGAGCGGCCTGGCGCGGCGAGGAAACGGGGGGCGGGATGAAGAAGCGCGTGTTGGCGGTCTTCGCGGTGGCGGTCATGGCGGCGGCGGCGGGCGCCTACCAGAACGAGGAGCCGGGCTTCCGCGGCCACGAGTGGGGGATGTCTCCCCCGCCCGCGTGGGGGTTGCCGGTCGAGACCGACCCCACCTTCGGCGGCATCCGGCTCTACGAGGACCCCGAGGACTCCCCAAAGCTGGGGTGCGCGAAGCTCGAGAGCGTGGAGTACGGGTTCTGGCAGGGGAGGCTGTCCGACGTGCGCGTGGCGTTCCGCGGGCTCGACAACTACAAGTGTATCCTGGACACCTTCACGGAGAAGTTCGACAGCGGCACCCAGCCGAACAAGTCCGTGGAGCACCGTCTCTGGGTCGGCGGCGTGACGGCCATCGTCCTCCACTTCGACCCGGTCGGGAAGGTGGGCTACGTGACTCTCGTCTCCAAGGGGATCCTGAACGAGCAGCGGGCGTGGGAGCGGGCCCAGGCCAAGAAGGCGGCGGGGACGCCCTGACGCGTGGCCGTCCCTGCGGTTCGGCTTTGCATCGCAGTCCGCCGGCGCGCACCGCTCGGCAGCGCTCCAGGCGCCCGCTTGGATCCGACCCCATCCGGTGTTCGAGGCGGAGGCGTCACGCTCATCGCGGTTGAGGATGGGCAACACGGGACCTCGGGACGCGAGCGGGACGGGTGCGCGAGACGGGGACCCGGCGCGCGCGCTCGCGTCGAGTCCTATCCCGGGTCCTTCTGCTCCTCGAGCGCCGTGCGCACCTCACGGGTCAGCGCTTCCATGCTGAACGGCTTCTGGAGGAACCTCACGTCTCCGGCCGTGACGCCGCGCCGCACGGCCTCGTCCTCGGCGTAGCCGGACGTGAGGATTTGGGTGTCAGGTCCGGCACTGTTGACAAAGCCGGTCTCCTCGGGGTCCTCCCCGACCTTGATTCACGGCAAACGGGCCTGGGTTTGGGTACCAGGTCTGGCGTAGGGAACGAACGGAGGCTCCCGGGGCCTCCCCGACCTTCTTTCACGGCCAACGGGTCTGGAGAAACCCCCATTCGTTCCACCGCCCCCGCAGACCAGCGATCGCGTCCTCGATGTTGCATCGGGCGCGAGTCCGAGCGCCACGCGTGCGGCGGCCGGCAGCGGCGCCCGGTCGTGCTCGAAGGTGTCGGCGAGCGGTCTATCGCGCTCGAGGACGCCGTCGGCCGCCAGACCCGCCGGCTCCCGCGGTTGGCCGCCGGCTACTCGACGACCAGCGGCCGGCCGCGCGCACGCCAGGAGAGCACGCCGCCCTTGAGGTTGCAGACGCGCTCGAAGCCGAGGTCGAGCAGCCAGTGCATCGCCCGCGTCGAGCGCCGGCCCGAGCGGCAGACCAGGAGGATCGGGCGGTCGCGCGAGAGGCCGGGCGCCTCGGACATGATGGTCCGCAGCGGCAATAGCCGCGCCCCGGGGATGTGGCCCCGCCTGAACTCGTCCGGCTCGCGCACGTCGAGCAACTCGGCGCGGCCCCGATGCGCGCGCAGCGCCTGCTCGAACTGCTCGACCGAGAGGTGGCAGATGGGGTGCCGGTCGCGCGGCACGTACGCCGGCAGGGCCGCGTCGTAGTGGTGCTTCTCGAGCGCCTGGCACTCGGCGAAGACGCGCTGCTCGCACTCGTAGATGCACACGGCCGGGTCGATGCGCTCCTCGAACAGCCAGTCGATCGCCTCTTCCTGCTGCAGCACGTGGTCGCGCCCGAGGTACGCGGAGAAGCCGGATCTGTCGAAGATCTCCTGCACCGGCATGCGGACGCGGACGAGGAAGACGTCGCCGTCGCGGTCGCGGTAGGCGCGCACGACGCGCTCGAGCGCCTCGACGCCGGCGACGTCGCAGCGGTCGACGCCGTGGAGCCGCAGCAACAGGAGGTTCTGGCCCGGGTTCTCGCCCAGGTTCCCGAGCAGCGCGTCCTCGACGTGCTGCGCCGCTCCGAAGAACAGCGACCCGCGGACGCTCATCACCGCGAGCTGCGGGCAAGCCGGCGCGCCGGCGCGCTCCACGAGGTGGCGGAACTCCTCGTCGGGAACGGCCGGGACCACCGTCGGCATGGTGGACTGGTAGATGTACAGGCCGAGGGAGAGGATCACCCCCGACAGCACGGCGAACTCGAGCGGGAGCAACAGCGTGGCGAGAAACGTGATGACGAGGATCACCCCTTCGCTCTGGGAGGTGCGGAAGACCCGGCGGATCCCGGCCCGGTCGACGAGGCTCCCCGCCGCCACGATCAGGAGGCCGGCGATCGCCGGCTTGGGGAGCAGGGCCGTGTAGGGCCCGAAGGCGAGGATCGCGCCCAGGATGAACACGCCGGCGAACACGGACGCGAGCTGGGTGCGGCCCCCGGATTCGAGGTTGACGGCGGTGCGGTTGAACGAGCCGGAGCAGGGGTAGCCGGAGAAGACCCCGGCGGCGAGGTTCGCCATCCCCTGGCCGATGAGCTCCTGGTTGACGTCGAGCCGCTCCCCGCCGGCGGTCGCCGCGACCCGGCCGATCGACACCGCCTCGAACAGGCCGAGCAGCGCGACCGCGAGCCCGCCGACGACGAGCTGCGGCAGCACGCCGGTCGCCGCCAGGTGTTCGAGGGGGAAGTGCGAGAGCTCCGGCAGCGCGCGCGGCACCTCGCCGGAGGTCTCGACGCCGAGCCGAGCCGCGCCCAGCCACGCCACGCCCGCGCTGACGGCGATGAGCGCCATCAGCGGCCCCGGGACGCGCCGGTCGATGCGGCCGAGCACGAGCACGACCGCGATCGTCGCGAGGCCGATCGCCGCGCTGGGGAGGTGGGCCTGGCCCAGGTCGGTGAGCACGCCCGCGAGGTTGGCGAGGAAGCTCGGCGAGCGGTGGAGCGGCAGCCGCAGGACGTTGACCAGCTCGCCGAAGCCGATGAGGGCGGCGATCCCGGTGGTGAAGCCGAGGAGCACCGCGCGCGACGCGATGTTGACGAGGGCCCCGAGGCCCGCGAGCCCGAAGCCGATGCGGTAGAGCCCGACGAAGACGGCCATCAACGCCGCGGCGGCGAGGAAGTCCGGCGAATCGACGGGGACGAGCGGGACCAGGATCGAGAACAGCAGGATCGACCCCGCCGTGCTCGGCCCGGTGACGAGGTGGCGGGAGGAACCCCAGAGCGCCCCGGCGATCCCGGCGACCACCGCCGAGTAGAGCCCCGCGGAAGGGGGCAGGTGGGCGATCGCCGCAAAGGCGATGCCCTGCGGGATCGAGATCAGCCCCACCGTGACGCCGGACGCGACGTCCGCCGGCAGGTCGGCGCGGCGGTAGCCTCTGACGATCTCGAGCGGCCGCGCGAAGCGCCGGCCCGCCGATACCAGTGTCCCGCTGAGGTTCATCGATCTCCCCGCGCCAAGCATAGCAATGCATAGGTTCCCCCGGCGCCGCCCCGTCACGCGGCCGACTCGCCCGCTTGACACCGGTGGGCCGATTTGTTGGCATGGACGCTCCAAACTTCCCTGGACGGCGCGAAGGAGCTCAGGAGCCATGGCGACACTTCAGCCGGAGGACATCACCGCCCTGCTGCTGGCGCTGGGCGTGCTGCTCGCGCTCGCGCGGCTTCTGGGCGAGTTGTCACGCACGCTCGGGCAGCCCGCCGTCGTCGGCGAGATTCTCGCCGGGGTCGTGCTCGGGCCCACGGTCCTGGGCGCGGTGTCCCCGGCCGCCGAAGCGGCGATCTTCCCAACGCACGGCGGGCTCGGCCCGGTCCTGGACGGGATCGCCGCCGTTTCGATCGTGCTCTTCCTCCTCGTGGCCGGGATGGAGGTCGATCTGTTCCGGGTCCTGCGCCTCGGCCGGGTCGCCGTGGCCGTGAGCGCCGGCGGTCTCGCCGTGCCGTTTGCCCTCGGGTTCGCGACCGTATTCGCCGCGCCCGGTCTGTTGGGGCGCCAACCCGGGCAGGACTCGCTCGCCCCCGCCCTCTTCTTCGCCGTCGCGCTCGCGATCTCGGCGCTGCCGGTCATCGCCCGCACGCTGATGGATCTCGACCTCTTCCGCACCGACGTTGGCCAGGTTACGGTCGCGGCGGCGATGGTGGACGACCTCGCCGGTTGGTTCGTCTTTGGCATCGTGCTGGCCCTGATGGGTCGCGGCGGGGCGGTTCGGCATTCGGTCGGGTCGACCATCGCGCTCACCATCGGCTTCGCACTGCTGATGCTCACCGTCGGTCGTTGGGCGATCCACCGCCACCTGCGCTGGGTGCAGCGCCACTTCTCCTGGCCAGGCGGGGTGCTGGGCTTCTCCCTCGCCCTCGCCTTCTTCGCGGCGGCGGTCGCGGAGTGGATCGGCGTCCACGCGGTGTTCGGCTCGTTCCTGGTCGGGATCGCCCTCGGCGACTGCGAGCACTTCGGCCACGAGATGCGGGAGACGACCGAGCGGTTCGCCTCCTACCTCTTCGCCCCGTTGTTCTTCGCCAGCATCGGCCTGCGCGTCGACTTCGCGCGCTCGTTCGACGCCGCCCTCGTGCTGAGCGTGCTGGCGCTGGCGTGTGTCGGCAAGTTCGCCGGCGCCGGCGCGGCGGCCCGGCTCGCCGGCATGCCGCCGCGCGAGGCGTGGGCCGTCGCGGCCGCGATGAACGCCCGGGGCGGGATGGAAATCATCCTCGGGTTGGTCGCCCTGCAACGCGGTGTGATCGGCGAGTCGCTCTTCGTCGCGTTGGTCGTGATGGCGCTCGTGACCTCGATGCTCAGCGGACCCCTGATGCAGCGCCTGCTGCGCGGGCGATGGCGCCCGCCCCGGCCCGAGCCGCCGCGGTAGGCGCGAGGGCCGGAGCGCGCGACGCCCCCCCCGCAACCGACCGTTCACCCCCTCCGCTTCGCACCGACGGGGACGCCCCCTGCGCCGCCGGGCCTGCGCGTACTCGGCGACCGGACGCTGGGCAGCGCCGCCAAACCGTGCCCTCGTGGGTGCGGCCGACGGCACCCTACTCCGGGTCGACGCGCCAGTGCTCGCGCTCGGCGAGCCAGCCCTCAAGCAGCGTCTCGGGCGGGCGGGCGATCAGCGCCTTGCATCTCGCGGTGACCTCGCCGTCGGGGAGGCGGATCTCGGCCGCGGTCGTGGAGCGGCGGGCGTCCTCGCGCTCGACCCAGCCGACGACCGTGAGCGGCACGCCCGTCGGGGTGGGGCGGCGGTACGTGACCTCCAGCTTGACCGTCACCCACAGCCGCTCGAAGTCGCCGTCCACCATCAACGCCCTCCCGGCGGTCTCGTCGAGCAGCGCGGCGACGACGCCGCCGTGGACGATGCCGGGGTAGCCGTTGTACTCCTCGCGCACGGTGACGACCGCGCGGACTTGCCTCGCGCCGGGGTCGTTCCTCCAGCGGACGCCGAGGCTCGCCGGGTTGTCGCGGCCGCACACGAAGCAGTAGCGGGAGGTGGGCTGGACGTCGCTCATGCGCCGAACTATCGCACACCGCCGGCCGGTGGCCGATCCCGACGCCAACGCCGCGGACGCCTTCCTGGGGCGCGCCAGAGGCACGGCGGCGGCGTCACACCGATCGCGCCTCGCCCGCGCCCGGAGCGGGAATCAGCCCTGCACGCGCCGGCGTTACCCTCGATACAAAGGAGAACGCGATGAAGAAGACACTGTCGGTTCTGCTCGTGGCTGTCGCCGCCCCGGTCTTCGGCCAGGGCATGAAGGCGCCCTCGGCTTCCGGAGCGGTGGGCATGTTGCGCGGGTCGTACACCTACGTCGACGGCTTCATCACCAAGGCCGCGGAGCAGGTGCCGGAGGCCGACTATTCGTTCAAGCCGACGCCCGAGGTGCGCAGCTTCGGCGAGATCGTCGCTCACGTCGCGGACAGCCAGTACACGTTCTGTTCGCGCGTGCTGGGCAAGCCGAACCCGTCCCCCGACGTGGAGAAGACGAGGACCACGAAGGCCGCCATCGTCGAGGCGCTCAAGGGCTCGTCGGCCATGTGCACCTTGGCGTACGCCATCCCCGACGCCGAGGCCCACAAGACGATGAAGATCTTCGGCAAGGATCACCCGAAGTTCGAGGGCCTTCTCATCAACCTCACCCACGACTGGGAGCACTACGGCAACATCGTCACCTACATGCGCCTGAAGGGCATGACGCCGCCGTCGAGCCAGCCGTCGAAGTAGAGCGCCCGTCCCGGGCCCGAGCGGCGTGAACAAATCGCCGCGCGGCTGTGTTGACCTTTGGGATGAGCACTGGGAAACCCGGCGGCACCTGCCCGGCATGCGGGTTCATGGCGCTCGGCGACGGCCCCGGCTGGCACCGCGTCTGCCCGTTGTGCGGCTGGCGCAACGATCCGCTCCAGCTCGCCCACCCCGACTCGACCGAGGGGGAGAACCCGGGGCTCTCGCTCCGCCTGGCGCAAGCGAGCGCCCGCGCCGCCGCCACGGAAGCCGCGGCCGCCGCCAGGCGCCTGCAACGCGACCCGCGGTGGCGGCCGCTCGCCCCGGGCGAGAGCCCGCGGCCGTCGGGGACCGAGATGGCGTCGGCGGTGTGCTACCTCGATCCCGCCCTGCTGGGCGACCCGGAGCCCTACTGGCTCTCCCCTCCCCCCGCCCCCTGAGCGGCGCCGCCGCCCGGGCCGACCTCCGCCGAGAGCACCCGCATCGCCCGGGTGACACCCGGGCTCGCGGCCGGCGCGACCTGACGCCTCTCAGGTGGCTCAGCGTTGGCATCGAACTTGCTCCTTCGCGGAGTCGAGGGGGACACAGACATGCCGACCACAGGGATCCTTCGCACCTCACTCGCGGCCGCGGCGGTCGCTGTGGGCCTCGTCGCGGCGGCCCCGGCGCAGGCCGGTTGGGGCGTCCGGATCGGCTTCGGCGCCGCGGTGGTGGTGCCGCCGCTGGTCGTCTCGATCGGGAACGCCCGGCCGGTGGCGCCGTACTACGCGCCCTACGCCGCCGGCTGCAACGTCAACCGCTACTACGCGCCGGCCTACACGCCGTACTACGCGCCGGGCTACGCGCCGTACTACGGGGGCTACGTGACCGCCGCCCCGGTGGTGGTCGCGCCGCCCGTGTCGTACGTGCGCGTGTGGGTCCCGGGTCCGAGACCGCACTGGGAGATGCGCCGCCCCGCGCGGCTCCGCCACTGGCGCCGGTGAGCCGTCCGGGCGGTCGCGGCGCGCCGCGCGCGTCGCCGCGACCGCCCGATCGAGGCACGGGTCGAGCGCCGGCTGCACGTCGCCACCATCGAAAATCGACCTGAGACGGGCGCGCGCCCGCGGCTTCCCCGTCAGCGGCGGCGTCCCGGCGACACGGCTCCGGGAGGAGCGGGAGCGCGTGCCGGTCACCCCGCTCCGTCCCAACGCCGGCCGCTGTGGGAAGATCGCGGTGGTAGGCTTGGTTGAACGCGGCGTGCGGTGACGCGACACGCTTGCCGGCACACCGGAGGAGACCTCATGACGACCAAAGTCCCAGCGTACGCGGCGGCCGCCGCGAAATCCCCACTGACGCCGTTCACCGTCGAGCGGCGCGAGCCGGGGGCGCACGACGTGCTCATCGACATCCTCTTCTGCGGCGTCTGCCACTCCGACATTCACCAGGTGCGCGACGAGTGGGGCGGCTCGCTCTTCCCGATGGTGCCCGGGCACGAGATCGTCGGCCGTGTGGTCGGGACAGGCGCCGCCGTGACGCGGTTCAAGAAGGGCGACATGGCGGGCGTCGGATGCATGGTGGATTCGTGCCGCGAGTGCGACCCGTGCCGCCGCGACCTCGAGCAGTTCTGCCGGAAGGGCGCCGCCTTCACCTACAACGGGACCGAGATGGACCGCACGACGCCGACCTTCGGGGGCTACTCCACCCAGGTCGTCGTCGACGAGCGCTTCACGCTCAAGGTGCCGGAGGGCCTCGACCCGGCCGGCGCGGCCCCTCTCCTGTGCGCCGGCATCACCACCTATTCCCCGCTGCGCCAGTGGAACTGCAAGGCGGGCGACCGGGTGGGCGTGGTGGGCCTGGGCGGCCTCGGCCACATGGCGGTGAAGCTCGCCGCCTCGATGGGCGCGGAGGTCACCATGCTGAGCACATCCCGCCGCAAGGAGGAGGACGCCCGACGGCTGGGAGCGCGGGCGTTCGCGCTCACCTCGGACGAGGCGACGTTCGCCACGCTCGCCGGGACGTTCGACCTGATCGTCGACACGATCTCCGCCCCGCACGACTACAACAAGTACCTCGGGATGCTGAAGGCTCAGAGCACGATGGTGGTCGTCGGCGTCCCGCCCCAGCCCACGCCGGTGAACGCCTTCTCCCTGATCGGCGGGAACAAGCGCCTCGCCGGCTCGCTCATCGGCGGCATCGCCGAGACGCAGGAGGTCCTCGACTACTGCGGCGCGCACCAGATCGTCGCGGAAGTCGAGATCATCCCGATCCAGAAGATCAACGAGGCGTACGAGCGGATGCTCAAGGGCGACGTGCGCTACCGCTTCGTCATCGACACCGCGAGCCTGAAACAAGCCTGAGGCGCGGCCGGCGCGGGCCGGCCTGCCTGGTCGATACGTCGCCGTGGCCTACTTCGCGCCGGCTGGCGCGGCGCCCGGCGGCTGGGCGAACACGTACGGCCGCGCGTCCTTGATCCGCCACGTGCCGCGCGTCTTGGTCAGAATCGCGAACACGTGGACCGTCATGGTCGGCAGCGGCGCACCGTCGGCGCCGCTGATCCCCTCGATCTCGCCGGTGGCGTCCACCTCGGCGATCCTGGGGGTGAGGAACCGGTACGAGAAGTGGGAGAACGTCTGGGTCGTGCCCTTGGCGAACCCTGCCGATTCCTGCTCGAACACCTTCTCGATCGCGGCCCGGCCGTGCGCCTGGACCCCGAACGGGTTGATGAGGCTCGCGTCCTCGGCCCACAGCGCGGCGCGGCCGCGCGCGTCGCCCCGCGCCCAGGCGTCCGAGAACTGCTGCCACACCAGCTGGATGGCGGTCTCCTCCGCGGCGCGGCCGGCAGCGAGGACCGGAACGGCCAGGGCGAGCGAGATCATCACGACGAGTGCCTTCTTCATTGCGGTGTCCCCTTTCCAAGCGTCTCGAACCACACTCCGTTGCCTTGCGTCGTCGGCGGTTGCAGAGGGGAACGCCGCGGGTGCCGGCCGAATTCCGCCCTCCGGGCCGCGGGGCGGCGCGTACAATCGGCGTGGTGAATGTCCTGATCTTCGGCGCGACCGGCTCCGCGGGAGGCAGCGTTCTGCGCGCGAGCCTGTCGTCCCCGGTCGTGCGCGAGGTGCGGGCGATCACCCGCCGTTCGCTCCCCCTCGCCCACCCCAAGCTGCGCACGTTCCTCCATCAGGACTACCTGGACTACGCCCGGGTGTCGGACGCGTTCGCCGCGGTCGATGCCTGTCTGTTCTGCCTCGGTGTCTCGGCGACCCAGGTCCGGGGCGAGGCCGCGTACCGGGCCGTCACCCACGACCTCACCCTGGCCGCCGCCTGCGCCCTGCGGGCGGCGAGCCCGGCTGCGGCGTTCCACTACATCAGCGGCCAGGGCACCAACCCGGCCAGCCGCTTCATGTGGTCGCGCGTGAAGGCCGAGACCGAGCGCGAGCTGATCGACAGGTTCGGCGCCGTCTGCTGGCGGCCGGCGGTCATCGACGGCGAGCCCTCCGCGAGCGCGCCGCGACCGTACCAGGCGCTGCGGCCGCTCTTCCGGCTGCTGCGGCCGTTCCGGAGTCTGTACGTCACGGGCGAGGACCTCGGTCGCGCGATGCTGCAGGCCACCGCCGAGAGGATGCGCGGGTGCATCGTCGAGAACGCTCAGATTCGTGCGATGGCCGCACGCGCCCCGCGCCGGTAGGCGGCGCCGGCGCGGTCACCCGCTCGCCAGCGTGCCCCGTCGGCCCACCCTCAGGTAGAGCACCCCGCTCAGCGCCGCGAACGCGACCAGGCCGATTTGCAGGGCGGTCATCCCGGCCCACACCGTGACGTCGCGGTCGCCGTGGAGGAACTCCAGAGCGAAGCGCAGGAAGGAATACCCCCCGAGGTGGAGCCAGAATACCTTCGCGAAGGACCGGTCCTCCCCGCCCAGCGATCGGACGAGGCGGATCACGAGCCAGGCCAGCAGCAGGTCGCCGACCGCCTCGTAGAGCTGCGTCGGGTGCAGGGGGACCGTTGTCGTCGCCGACGGGTCCGTGAAGCCGTGGCTGACGCTCCAGACCCACGCCTGGCTGGGCGCCAGGTGATCGCGGACGAAACCGGGCACGAGGGTGCCGAACTTCGGCTCGGAGACCCCCCATGGCAGGGCCGTGGGGATCCCCCATGCGTCGCCGTTCAGGAAGCAGCCCACGCGGCCGATCGCCTGTCCGGCGAGGATCGCCGGGCTGGCCGCCGCAAAGTAGGCCCAGAAGTCCGCGTGGCGGCGGCGATAGAAGAGGAACGCCGCCAGCACCCCGCCCGCCAGGCCCCCCGTGATCGACAGCCCGCCGTCCCAGAAGCGGAAGAACGACATCGGGTCGGCGAGGACGGATTGCAGGTCCCAGAAGACGAAGTGCGAGACCCTCGCCCCCACGATCGCCCCCAGCAGGACCCAGGCGAGCGCGTCCTCGAAGAGACGCACCGCAAGGCCCGCCCGCCGCACGCGCCCGACGGCTAGGAGGTAGGCCACCAGGATCGCGATGACGAAGTAGAAGCCTTCGTAGTAGTAGAAGACCTTGAACCCGAGGTTCAGATCGATGGGAAACATGCGCTCTCCGTCTCGAGGGGTCCGGCGCCGGTCAAGCCGCGCGTCGCCCGAGCCGGCCGCGGCCATCTCCGAAGAATAGACCGCGAGGGTCGTTCGGGGGCGTGTCGGCTTTCCCCGAGCCGCCCCGCGTGACAACGCGGCGCGCGGGACGGATAGTCCGATCCCGGCCACGCCGGGCGCCCCGCGGACGGTCGCCATCGTTGCGGTCCCGCCCCGACCCTGGCGGGGCTTCCCGCGAGGACCCCGGCGCCGGCGGTTTGAACGGACCGCGATTCCGGGGATAGACTGCCGCCGCGACACGCGGGGAATGCGCTCGCACACGACACGATCGGTGTCCTTCAGCGCGAGACGCGGAGGTGATGGCCATGCCCGAGGAGACGTCCGTGTTCAAAGCCAGCCGCTGGACCCACGGCAACCACTTGTTCCCCGTCCGCATCGAGGTCAGCCGGGAGCGGGTCGCCCGCATCAAGCCGCGCCTGGTCGGCGCCAACGAGGAGAGCATCCCGATCTCCAAGGTGGCGTCGGTCAACATCAACACCGGCCTCATCTGGGCGGAAATCCGGATCGACTCGAGCGGCGGTTCCAACCCGATCTTGAGCCACGGCCACCGCAAGGCCGACGCGCGCCGGATCCGCGACCTTATCGAACACTTCCAGGAGGGCTCGTAGCGGCCGATGGGTACCCGGCCGATTCACCGTTCGTCGTAGAGGACTCGCCTTCACCGCGGGCCCCGCCGGGGGCGGGCGGTGAGGCCCGGACCGCCGCCTCGCCAGCCAGGGCGGCGCGGACCTCGCGAGCGAGCGTCGCCAGGTCGAACGGCTTCTGCAGGAAGCGGAGGCCACCGGTCATCGCCCCCCGTCGCACCGCCTCGTCCTCCGCGTAGCCGGACATGAGGATTACCTTCAGCGTGGGCCAACGGTCCGACAGCTCGCGCGCGAGTTCGCCTCCCGACATGCCGGGCAGCATCAGATCCGTGAGCAGCACGGCGAACCCGGGATCGTGCGGAAGCAGCCCTGCTTCCTCGCCGCTCCCCACCGCCACCACATCGTAGTCGAGCATGCGGAGGATCTCGGCCAGCCCCTTCCGTGCGCCCTCCTCGTCCTCGACCACCAGCACCCGGGCGCCGTGGCCGGCCGTCACACAGGACGTGTCGACGGTCGGCAGAACCGCCACGGGGTGCCCGCCCGAAACCGCCCGCGGGAGCGCAACGCGAAACGAGGTGCCGCCTCCAGGGAGGTCCTGGATATCCACCGCGCCGCGGTGCTGGGTCACGATGCCGTGCACCACCGAGAGCCCGAGCCCCGTTCCCTTGCCCTTCGTCGTGAAGAAAGGTTCGAAAATCCGCTCGCGGATCTCGGCGGGGATGCCACTGCCGGTGTCGTCCGCGGAAAACCACACCCAATCCCACCCCAGACGACCGGAGCGGATGGTCAAACGGCCCCCGCGCGGCATGGCGTCTGCGGCGTTGACCGCGAGGTTCATGAGCACCTGATCGATCTGGCCGCGGTCGGCGGTCACGGGCAGCGGCTCCTCGGAAAGCTCGACAACGAAGGTGACGTTCGCGCGGACGAGACGGCGGAGGAACGCGGCGGCACCGCCGATCATCTCGTTGAGGTCGAGCCCCTCGGGCTTCGCGGTTTCGCGCCGGGCGAACAGCAGGAGCTGACGCGTGAGAGCCGAGCCGCGCCGGATCTCCGCCTCCAGCTCGGCCATCGTCGCCGCCGCCTGCGCCGCGTCGGCGTGCCGCCCGCGCACGAGCTCGACGTGGTTGAGCATCGCCTGCAGCAGGTTGTTGAAGTCGTGCGCCACCCCGCCCGCGAGCATCCCGATCGCTTCCATCTTCTGTCCCTGGCGGACCTGCTCCTGGAGCGCCAGCTCCTCGGTGACATCCCTCGTGACCGCGACGAAGTTCACGATCCTGCCGCCGCCGCTCCGGACCGGGGAGATCGTCGCCTCCACTTCGTAGAGGCCGCCATCCTTGCGACGGTTGACGAACCGTCCCTTCCACGTCTCGCCGCCGAC
>SCRJ01000199.1 GCA_004298115.1 Acidobacteriota bacterium | reverse complement strand
GGTCGAGATCGGCGCCGACGCGCCGTCGTTCGCGGCGGCGCTCAAGACGGCGCTGCGGCAGGATCCCGACGTGCTCCTCGTCGGCGAGATGCGCGACCTCGAGACGATCGCGATCGTCCTTACCGCGGCCGAGACCGGGCACCTCGTGCTCTCGACGCTGCACACCGCCGACGCCGCCCAGGCGATCCACCGACTGGTCGACGTCTTCCCGGCGGCGCAGCAGGCGCAGATCCGGCAGCAGCTCGCGCTCGCGCTGGCCGCCGTCGTCAGCCAGCAGCTCGTTCCCACCGCGGACGGGCGCGGCCGCGCCCCCGCCGTCGAGCTCCTCCTCGTCAATGCGGCCGTGCGCCAGCACATCCGCAAGGACCGGGTGGAAAACCTCCGCAACGAGATCACGCTGGGCAAGCGCGCCGGCATGATCGCGCTCGAGGAGTCGCTCGCGCGTCTCGTGCGCGCCGGCACCATCACGCTCGAGGAGGCCCAGATCCGGGCGAACCAACCGGAGGAGCTCGAGAGCCTGCTGCGAGACCCGGGGTCCGGGGACCGGGCGCCGGGCACCGGTCGGGACCACAGGAGCTAGTCGAAGACCACTCGGCGGCCGTCGAGGCGCCAGGCACGCGTGAGGAGCATCCGCAGGGCGGCCGGGTAGGCGATGTGCTCCTGCTCGAGGATCCGCGCCGCGAGCGTCTCGGGTGTATCGTCGTCGAGGACTGGCACCGTGCGCTGCAGCACGACCGGCCCCGAGTCGCACCCCGCGTCCACCAGGTGCACCGTGCACCCCGACAGCTTGACGCCGTACGCCCACGCCTGCCGCTGCGCCTCGAGGCCGGGGAAGCTCGGCAGCAGCGCCGGGTGGATGTTGACGATGCGCTGCGGAAAGCGCGCGACGAACGCCGGCGAGAGCAGCCGCATGTACCCGGCGAGGCAGACCCACTCCGCGCCGGCCGCGACGATCGCGGCGGCGACCCCCGCCTCGTGTTCCTCGCGGGTCAGCCCCTTGGCGGCGATCGCCGTCACCGGGATGCCGCGCTCGCGGGCGCGCTCGAGACCGGGCGCCGCGGGATGGTTGGAGATCGCGAGCGCGATCTCGGCCGGGACCTCGCCGCGGGCGCACGCCTCGGCGAGCGCGACGAGGTTCGACCCGCGCCCCGACAGCAGCACCGCGAGCCGCGTCAATTCCCCCACCCGCCCTCCCCGTGGTCCGTGGTCCGTGGTCCGTGGTCCGCCACTCCCTCACCGCACATCGTCGCGTACGGCGCGCCCAGTCCGATTCGGACCACTGACCACGGAAAACGGACCACGCTCCTCTCAGGCACGGCGTTCTCCGACGAAGCGCACGCCGGCGCCCGCGACGCACCGGCCGACGACCCAGGCCGGGCCGTGCGGGACCAGCCGTTCCAGCACCGCGCCGAGACGGTCGGGCGCCACGACGAGGATCATCCCGACGCCGAGGTTGAACGTCCGCCGCATGTCGTCCTCGGGCACCCGGCCGGCGTCGCGAATCACCCGGAAGAGCGCCGGCTCGTCCCACGACTCCAGGCGGATCTCGGCGCCCACGCCGTCGGGCAGCGCCCGCGGCAGGTTGTCGGGGATGCCGCCGCCGGTGATGTGGGCGGCGCTCGTGACGAGGCCGGCGTCGAGCAGCGGCGCCACCGCCGCCAGGTAGCAGCGGTGCACCTCCAGGAGCGCCTCGGCGACGGTCCGCCCGAGGCCCGGCACCTCGCTGCCGATGTCGAGGCCGAGCGCCTCGAAGAGCACCTTGCGCGCGAGCGAGTAGCCGTTGGTGTGCAGACCGTTCGCGGGGAGCGCGACCAGCCAGTCGCCGACGGTGACGTCCTCACGGCGCAACAGCCGGTCGCGCCGGCACGAGCCGACGATGAAGCCGGCGACGTCGTACTCCCCCGGCCGGTAGAACCCGGGCATCTCCGCGGTCTCGCCGCCGAGCAGGGCGCACCCGCTTCCGCGACAGCCGCGGGCGAGCCCTTCGATCACCTGCACCGCGACCCCGGGTTCCAGGTGCCCGGAGGCGAAATAGTCGAGGAAGAACAGCGGCCGCGCCCCCTGCACCAGGATGTCGTTGACGCAATGGTTGACGAGGTCCTCGCCGACGGTGCCGTGGAGCCCGGCCATCTGCGCGACCTTGAGCTTGGTGCCGACCCCGTCCGCGGAAGCGACGAGCACGGCGCCCGACGGGTTCTCCGGCTCGAGGGTGAAGAGCCCGCCGAAGCCGCCGATCTCCGAGAGGACGCCGCGGGTGAAGGTGGACTTCGCGAGCCGCTTCACCTCGGCGAGCGCCCGGTCCTGCGCCGCGATCGACACCCCCGCCCCCTCGTACGTCAGCCCCTTCCCGACCTCACCCATGGGAAGCTCTCGTAATCCGGAGCCCGCCCACGCGCACCGAAGGGGAGAAGAGGCTCATCGTTCGTCCTTGACGACGACACCGGCCCGCTCCGCCTCGTCGAGCACGCGATAGCGGCCCGAGAAACACGCGGTGCAGAAGTTCGCCGCCGGCGTCGCGAGGCACGAGAGCATCCCCGCTTCCGAGAGGTAGCCGAGGGAATCCGCACCGACGAACGCGCGGATCGCTTCGACGCTCTGGTTGGCGGCGATCAGCTCCCGGCGCTCCGGGGTGTCGATCCCGTAGAAGCACGGCCCGGTCGTCGGAGGCGAGGAGATGCGCAGATGCACCTCCTTGGCGCCGGCGGCCTTGAGCATCATCACGATCTTGCGCGACGTGGTGCCGCGCACGATCGAGTCGTCGACCAAAACCACGCGCTTGCCGGCCACCGCCGAGCGCACCGGGTTCAGCTTGACCTTGACGCCGAAGTGACGGATCGCCTGGCGAGGCTCGATGAAGGTGCGCCCGACGTAGTGGTTGCGGACCAGGCCGAGGACGAACGGCAGCCCGGACGCGCGCGAGTAGCCGAGCGCCGCGGGGACACCGGAGTCGGGGACCGCGACGACGATGTCCGCTACGGCCGGGTACTCCTTCGCCAGGCGCTCCCCCAGCCGCTCGCGCACCGGCCCGACGTCCTCCCCGAACACCGTCGAGTCCGGACGTGCGAAGTAGACGTGCTCGAACACGCAGTGGGCGAACGGCCCCGGGCTCGGCGGCCGCAGCACGCGCGGCTCCTCCCCGGAGAGCTCCACCACCTCGCCGGGGCCGACCTCGCGCACCGCGCGCGCCTCGATCAGGTCGAACGCGCAGGTCTCCGACGCCACCACCCACGCCTCGCCGAGGCGGCCGAGGACCAGGGGCCGGAAACCGTGCGGGTCGCGGGCGGCGAACACCCGCCCGTCCACCAGCACGGCCAGCGACCAGGCGCCGATCGCGGCGTCGAGGGTTTCCAGCAGCGCGCCCTCGAGCGTCGCGGCGCGCGAGCGCGCCAGCAAGTGCAGGAACACCTCGGAGTCGGAGGTCGACTGGAAGATCGCGCCCTGGCGCTCGAGCTCCAGCCGCAAGCGCAGGGCGTTGACCAGGTTGCCGTTGTGCGCGAGGGCCACCTGCCCGCGGTGGGTCTTCGCCACGACCGGCTGCGCGTTGGCCAGGGTGGAGTTCCCGGCGGTGGCGTAGCGCACGTGCCCGACGGCGACCGAGCCGGGAAGCCCGCCCAACACGGCGCGGTCGAAGATGTCCGCCACGTACCCCATCGCCTTCTTGTGGCGCAGCTCCCGGCCGTCGAACGCGGCGATGCCCGCCGACTCCTGGCCGCGGTGCTGCAGGGCGTACAGGCCGAGGTAGACGAGGTTGGACGCGTCGGGGTGGCCGAGAACGGCGCACACCCCGCACTCGTCGCGGAACTTGTCGCGCGGCGCGCTCATCCCCCTGACAGCCACGCCAAGCTCCCCCCCCGCCCCGCCGCGAGGCCCGCGATCGGTTCCTCGACGAGGTTCCTGCCGGCGAGCGCCACCGTCATCTTCACGCCGCCGGCCACGCCGAGCCTGGTCAGGGGCAGCCCGTCGCACGCCCGCTCCAACGCCGGCTCGAACGCCGCCGGGGCGGCCAGCAGGAAGGCGCCCGACCACTCGCCGAACAGCGCGCGCACGGGCGACACCCCGGCCGGGAGCGTCAGCTTGCACCCGACCTCGCCGCCGCTCATCTCCACGGCGGCCACCGCGAGCCCGCCGTCGGAGATGTCCTTGGCCGCGGCGAGGCCGAGCCGCACCAGGTCGCGGACCGCAGCGGCGGTGCGCCGCTCGGCCTCGTACTCCACCGGCGGCACCGGCCCCGCCTCCAGGCCGAGGGCGACCTGCAGGTAGCGGGAGCCGCCGAGCTCGCCCTCGAGCGGCCCGAGCAGGTACACGGAATCCCCGACCTGCCAGCGGCCGCGCGGCCGGTGGCGGACCTCGGGGACCACCCCGACCATCCCGACGGTCGGCGTCGGCAGGATGGGGCGGCCCGACGTCTCGTTGTAGAACGACACGTTGCCGGACACGACCGGCGTTTCGAAGGCGCGGCACGCCTCGGCCAGGCCGTCCACGGCCGCGACGAACTGGCCCATGACGGCGGGGTTCTCGGGCGAGCCGAAGTTGAGGCAGTCGGTGACGGCCACCGGCTCGGCGCCAACGCACGCCAGGTTGCGCACCGCCTCCGCCACGGCCTGCGCCGCGCCGTTGAACGGGTCGAGCGAGCAGGCCAGGGCGTTGCAGTCGGTCGTGGCGGCGAGACCGATGGAGGTGCCCGGGACGAGCTGCAACGCCGCGTCCGCGCCGGGACCCACCACGGTGGTCGCCCCCACCGAATGGTCGTACTGCTCCCAGATCGGCCTGGGGTTCGCGAATACCGGGCTTGTGAGCAGCGTGCGCAGGTCGGCGGCCCAGTTGCGGTCGTGCAGGGGCGGCAGCGTGACGGCGGCGGCCGGGACCGGCGGCGTCCACGGCCGCTCGTAGCGCGGGGCCTCGTCGACGAGCGGCGCCACCGGCAGGCGGAACGCCGGCCCGCCGGCGAACGTCGCGACGACCTCGGGCTCGGCGATGACGGCCCCGATCTCGACCGCGTCGAGCCCCCACCGCCGGCACACCTCCAGCACGGCGGGCACGTCGCCGGGCGTCGCCACGAGGAGCATGCGCTCCTGCGACTCCGAGAGCATCAGCTCGTACGGGGTCATCCCCCGCTCGCGCGCCGGCACCTTGTCGAGGTCGAGGGTGAGGCCGCACCCGGCCCGGGCGGCCATCTCGAACGCGGACGACGTCAGCCCCGCCGCGCCCATGTCCTGGATGCCGACCACGAGGCCCGCGCCCATCAGCTCCAGGCAGCACTCGATCAACAGCTTCTCCGTGAACGGGTCGCCCACTTGCACGGTCGGACGTTTGGCGCTCGCGGTCTCGTCGAAGACGTCGGACGCCATCGTGGCGCCGTGGATGCCGTCCCGCCCGGTCTTGGATCCGATGTAGACGACGCGGTTGCCGGGCCCTGACGCGCGCCCGTAGAAGATCCTGTCGGCGCGCGCGACGCCGACGCACATGGCGTTGACGAGGATGTTGCCGTTGTAGCTCGGGTGGAAGTCCACCTCGCCGCCGACCGTGGGCACGCCGACGCAGTTGCCGTAGTCGCCGATCCCGCGCACCACGCCGTCCACCAGGTGCGCCATGCGCGGCGCGTCGAGGGCGCCGAAGCGCAGCGAGTCGAGG
>SCRJ01000198.1 GCA_004298115.1 Acidobacteriota bacterium | reverse complement strand
CGAGCGCGTCGGGGTGCTCGCGCCGCGGCGCCTTGGCGCCGAACGGGTCGGAAGCCTCCACCACGACGATGTCGAGATCGCGGGCGAGGCGCCAGTACTGGAACCCGTCGTCGAGGATGAGGTGGGTCGCGCCCGCCTCCCGGACCGCGGTCGCCGCGCCGCGCGCCCGGTCGGGGTCCACCACGATCGGCACCTCGGGCAGCGCGCGGGCGAGCAGCGCCGGCTCGTCGCCCACCCGCTCCCACGTCGCGCCCTCCCCGCCCCGCACCAGGACCGGCCGCTTCTCCCGCCGCCCGTAGCCGCGGGTGAGGATCGCCGGGCGGGCGCCGGCGGCGAGCAGGACGCGGGACAGCGCCGCGACCAGCGGCGTCTTGCCGGTGCCGCCGAACGCGATGTTGCCGACCGAGATCACCGGCACCGACGCGCGGTACACCTTCCTGAGGCCGGCGCGGTACGCCGCGTGGGCGATCTCGTTGATCCCCTCGACGAGGTCGGCGAGGCCGAGCACGGCGAGCGGCCAGTGCCTCATGTCAGGAAGCGCTCCAGCGCGTCGACGGTGCGGGCGGTCGCCCCGGCGTTGCTCGCCAGCAGCGCGTGGCCCGCCGCGCCCGCGGCGCGCGCCGCGGCGCGGTCGGAAAGGAAGTGCTCCAACGCCGCGGCGAGTTCGGCGGCGGAGTGCACCACCCGGGCCGCCCCCGCGGCAACGAAGCTGCGGTACACCGCGGCGAAGTTCTTCACGTGCGGCCCGGTAATCACGGGCACGCCGAAGCGCGCCGGCTCGATCGGGTTGTGGCCGCCGGTCGCGACCAGCGAGCCGCCGACGAACGCCACGTCCGCGAGCTGGTAGAGCGCCGCCAGCTCCCCCACCGTGTCGAGCACGACGACCTCGCACCCCGGCGCCGCCCGGTCGATGAGCGTGCGCCGGGCCACCGTCAGGCCGCGGTCGGCCGCCAGCTGCGCCGCTTGCGCGGCGCGCTCCGGGTGGCGGGGCGCCAGCAGGAGGAACGGGCGGCTCCGGGCAGGCAGCTTCAAGAGCGCGTCGAACACCGCCTCGTCCTCGCCCGGCATCGTCGAGCCGGCCACGAGCACCGCCCGCCCACCCGCGAGCCGGCGGAGCTCCTCCAGCACCTTCGGTGCCGCGCCCGGCGGCGTCGCGTCGAACTTGACGTTGCCGGTCACGCTGACGCGGTCCGCGCCGACGCCCATCGCCGCCAGCCGCTCGGCCGACTGCTCGTCCTGCGTGAGCGCGAGCGTGACCGGCGCGAGCAGCGGGCGCAGCAGCGGGCGCACCGCGCGGTAGCCGCGAAACGACTTGTCCGACACGCGGGCGTTGACGAGCACGACCGGGATGCGTCGCGTGCCGCAGGCGGCGAGCAGCTCGGGCCAGAGCTCGGTCTCGACCAGGACGACGAGGCGCGGGCGGGCGGCGTCCATCAGGCGGCGCACCGGCCCGGGCAGGTCCACGGGAAACGGCAGCGTCACGTCGGCGAGCTGCGCGCCCGACGCCATCGCGAGGCCGGTCGCGGTCGTCGCCGAGAGGACGAGCGGCAGGCCGGGGTGGCGGCGCCGCAGCTCGGCGAGCAGCGGGCGCGCCACCGCGACCTCGCCCACCGAGACGGCCTGGACCCAGACCCCCCGGTTCGGGATGGCGGGCAGGTTCCACCCCAGCCGCCGCGACCAGGGGGGGCGCTTCTTGCCGCGCCGTCGGTCGGCGGCGAGCAGGAACGGCGCCATCACCGGCAGCGACACCGCCATGAGCGCGCGGTAGACCCAGAGGGCGGGAGGCGCCATTCGCCGGAGTGTACCCCGACCCGGACCGGGTTGCCACGCGATCGCGGCGGCTCATCTTCATGGCAACGTGAACGGATCGGGCCGCAACCCTACCTATCGCGGCAACAACGCCGAGACGCCGGCAGGCCCCCGGGTCGTCGAGGCGATGCTGCCGGCGCTGCGCGACGGCTGGGGGAACCCGTCGTCCGGCCATCGCCGCGGCCGCGATGAGCGATCCTGCGGACCCACTTCGCCTTCCGTCCGGAACCGCGCGGGCCACACGCACGCCCGCCGCTCACGCATCCCCAACGACTCCGCCGCCGCTCGGACTGTCCACCCCAGCTTCGCCACTCGCTCGACCGGCACCGCTCGACTCGCGGAGCAGCTTCGGGCATTCCGGTGCAGGCCCATCCTTGCCTCCTTCCCTGCTGCAGGTTTCGCCACCCACAGCATGACGGAAGTGGTTGGACGGATCCCTCCCTCCACCGAAGAACCTCGTGGGTTTCCACAGCCGGCGCCCGGCCGCCTCGGACGTCGTTGCGGCCGGCCCCAAACCGGTGACGTCGAGGCGTTACGGAATGTAGCCCAGACTGCGCAGGCGTTTCAGCGTCTCCTCGTAGCCTCGTTGCAGCGATGCGTTGCGCTGGTTCCACCAGAGGAACGCGCCTGGCCCGTCGATGCGGACGTCGCCGGTGTCCCCGAACCAACGCCACGGGGTGCCGGCCACCTGAGCGGGTCGTACCGGACTGCCGGCCGAAAACGCGACGAGCCCGAACGGAGGGGCGTCGTCCCACCTCACCTCGACGCGGTCGCCGCTCAGCGTGACCTGAGTTGCGGTGGTGCTGAAGGCCTGAGCCACGTGAACAGCCTCGGGGGTGCGGAACGAGACGACGGCAGGCCCCCTCTGGCCGACGCTCATCACCTGCAAGCCGGGCACCAGCCGACCTACGCTGATTGCGAACACGCGCGCGGCCGCGGTGAGCGTGGCCGGGTCCGGCGGCTCGGGATGCTCCTCATTGGGGTCGCGTTCGAGGTCGAAGCGGAACACCCCGATGGGGAGAGGCCGCTCCTCCTGCATCTTGACCTCCGCCTCCGGAGCGAGCCCCGGTTGCGGACGGGTGTGGACGAGCACCACGTGCGTCCCGTCTCGCCACAGCCAGCGCAGAGGCCCGGCGCCGAACGTCACCGCGACGGCAGGCTCGGAGGAGCCGCCGCGCAGCAGCGTGCGGCCCAACATCCCGGCGGGCAGCGGGCACCCTTCGAGGTCGAGGAGCGTGGGGATGAGATCGAGGAGTTGAACCGGCCCGCGTTCGACCTTCGCCGGGACGCCAGGTCCCCGCACGAGCAGCGGCACGTGGAGCGCCTCCCGGTACAGGTTGAGGCCGTGCCCCCATGCCCCGTGCTCGCCGAACGCCTCGCCGTGGTCGGCGGTGAAGGCCACCACCGCTTGCGGGGGAAGCTCGGCGAGGAACGGGCCGAGTTGGCGATCGAGGTACCGGACGGTGGCCGCATAGGCGTCCTTCCGCTGGCGGGTCTCCTCGGGGCTCGCCTCCCGCGCCCGGCTCGCGAGCGGCTCGATCGGGGCCATCGCTGGCATGTTGCCCTCGTGGTCGTGGTACGGCTCGTGCTGGTCCATGAACTGGAGGTAGAGGAAGGCGGGCTCACCCCGGTGGGCGCGCAGCCACGACCGCGCTTGACCGAGGACCTGCGCCGCCTCGGGATGACCCTTCGGGCCGTACTTCGCCGGCACGACGAAGGTGTCGAAGCCCTTTCCGAAATCGTTGGGGACGTTGACGGTGAAGTTGGCCACCACGGCGCCGCCGCAAAAACCCCGTGCCCGCAGCGCTTCGGCCCACGACGTCACTCCCTCGGGGATCGCAACCAGCCCGCCGTCGACGGCCGTGAGCTCGATGGTGGGGCGCGACGTGAACAGGCTCGCCACCGAGGGCAGGGTCCATGAGGCGTTGGACGTGGCGTCGGTGAATCGCTCGCCGCCCCGGAACGCGGCAAGGAGGCGCGGCGTGAGCGTCTCGTTCACGTGGTCGCCGCGCAGCGTATCGGCGAGGAGCAGCACGACGAGGGGGGCGTTCCGCCGGGGCCTCACCAGACGGGGCTCGCCAAGGACCAAGCCCGGGGAAACCGAAACCGCGTACCAACCCGCGCTCGGGACCGTCCAATCGAGGTCCTCGGCCGCCCCTGGCGGGAGTCTCCAGGCGCGCGAGCCGCCGGCGCCATCGATCCGCACCTGCCCCTCGTTGCTCGCAGAGTTGATCGCGTGGGCGCGGAAGGTGTAGTTGCGCCCCTTGACCTCGAACCGCTGCCCGTCGCTCGGCGTCACGCCGTGCTCCCAGGTGGAGCCAACGTGGTAGCGCGCCCACTGCCCGGACCAGAGCTGGACCTTGGCCGGACCGCAACCGACGCTGATGGCGCCGGCCGCGACGAAGCTGAGGAACGCCCAGCGACTGAACGACGGCACGGCGCGAAAGCGGTACGCAGGCTTGATGGGCGCCGTCACCGTTGCCTTCCCCGGCTCACCCACCTTCACCGCTGCACTCCCATGTGCAATGGAACGGCCCGGTCGCCCTGCGGCGTGCGCAGGACGAGCATCCCTTCCAGCACGGCCGGCTCGCCGCGCAGGAACGCCCCGACCCCTCCGGCGGCGTCCGCGAGCGGTACGTCCTGGTCCACCAGCACGTCGCTCCTCCGCCCGGCACGCAACCGAAAGCCGGGCCTCGTCGTCGCCAGCACCGTCTGCGTCCCGACCTTGACCGTCAGCTCGATGCGCGTCGCGACCACGTCGAACGAGAACGGGTTGAACAGGCCGAGGAGCCCGTGCACGTTCACCGCCGAGAGCCCCGGCGTGACCGTGAAGTCCGTCAGCGTGGCGTAGGCGTGGTAGACGTCCGCGACCGGCAACTGGACCTCGCCAGGGTCGCCGAGGTCGACGGTGGCGCCGATGGCCAGCAACGTCGCGCCGGCGCCGTCGAGCCCTTCCCACAGCAGCGGCACGCGGTTGGGGTCGAGGCCGAGCACGCCCTCGGGCACGTCGGCGAGCCGCACGTCGAAGTCGGCGCGCGTCAGGCCGCCCGCGACCGTCACGTCCACCGGCGTCGCGAGCGGAATCCGCACCCCGCCGAGCGTCAAGCGTTGCGAGCTCATCCCGGCCGAGAGTCCCACCGGCGGGGCCGGCGCGGCCAGCGTCACCCGCAACACCTCGCGGCTCGGCAGCGAGACGGTCACGCGCTCGAGGCGCAGCGGCGCGGCAACGGACGGCGGCGCAACCGCGTGAGCGGTCGCGACAACGATCAAAGCACAGATGATCGGCACCGGGTTCCCTCCCCGCGCGAGTGTAGCGCGCCGGCTGGGCGCGCTGCTTGTGAAGTCTTTCCTTTTCTTCTACGCTTCCTGCGGGGAGGTGGCGTATGCGACTGGAGGGATGGCAGACGAACTCGCTCGGCCGCGCCGTCCCGACCACGATCGCGGGCCGCGGCTTCCGTCCGTTCGCCGGCGCGTACGCCGAGATGCCGGATGAGGCGACGCACCCGGCCCGCGTTCCCCGCCGCCCGTTCGACGGGTCCTCCAAGGTCACGACGTTCGAGCGGGTGTTCGACGTCGTGCGCGACGGCGACGCGGTGTCGTTCCCGCACTACTACCGCAACGGCGGCGACCGCTTCCTCCGTGCCGTCATCGCGGAGTTGACGCGGCGGGGCCGCAAGGGGATCCGCCTCATCGGCAACGCCTACTTCGGCGAGCTCGATTACCTGGTCGCGGCGGTCCGCGACGGCACGATCGCGTACGTCTACGGCAACCCCTACGGCGGGCTCGCGAAGGCGGCCGGGGCCGGAGCCCTCCTCCCGATGTGCATCATGGGGTGCACCCACGGCGGGCGCCAGCGCGACATCACGCTCGGGATCGAGCCGGTGCGCCTCGCGATCTTCCCGGCCCCCGCGGCCGACCCCTGGGGCAACGCCTCGGGGGTGCTCGGCAACTGCGACGAGCGCTGCGGGCCGCTCGGCCTGTTCGACGCCGACGTGCGCTACGCCGACTACGCGTGCGTCTGCGCCGGCACCGTGTTCGACCGCTTCCTCCCCGACCGCTCGATCTCGATGGAGCACGTGGACTTCGTCGTGCCGTTCGAGAAGCCGGGCGACACCGCCGGGATCGGCGCCGGTACCCTCGACCTCGCCCGCATCATGAGCGCGGGCAACCTCACGGTCGCCGACCGCGTGATGGCGCTGCTCGGGGCGGCGGGCCTGCTGCGCGACGGGGTGGCGTTCCAGTCCGGCTCCGGGGCGTCGCTCGCGATCCTGCAGCGGCTCTCCGATCACTTCGCCGAGCACCACCTCAAGGCCTCGCTCACGATCGGCGGGATCACCCAGATCCACGTCGAGATGCTGCGCCGCGGCGCGGTGGAGCTGATCCTGCACGGGCAGTGCTTCCAGCCCACCCCCGAGGTGTTCGACTCGCTCCTCACCGACCCCGGCCACCAGGAGGTCACCTCCTCGATCTACGCCAACCTGGCCTGCAAGGGCACGTTGACGCCGCTGCTCGATTTCTCCCTGCTGTCGTGCGCGGAGATCGACAGCGCCTTCAACGTCAACACCGTCACCGGCTACGACGGCCGCTTCGTCGGCGGGATCGGCGGCGGCCCCAACGTCGGGCGCTCCAAGCTCACGATCATCTTCACCACCCTGGCGGGCTTCTCGAAGCGCCGCGGCCAGAGCTACCCGTCGATCCGCGAGCGCGTCAACACGGTGACGATGCCGGGCGAGCTCGTGGACCTCGTGATCACCGAGGAGGACGCGGTCATCAACCCGGCCTCCCGGTCGCCGTACGTCGCAGCGATCAGGGAGAACGCGGCCCGCGCCGGCATCTCGCTCATCGCGATGGAGGAGCTGGCGGCGAAGGCGATGGCGAGGGCCCGGGAACTCGGGCCGTTGATGCCGGAGCCCGACCTCTCCGGCGAGCCAGTCGAGATCGTCAAGGCCGACGACGGCTCGATCCTCGACGTCGTGCGGCGGGCGGCGGGAACCGGCGGGTGACCGTTTGCGTCAGCCGCGGCGGCGGGAGGCGAGCGCGATCAGGACGAGCGCGCCGGCGGCGCACGCCCAGGCGAACGCGTCCCCGATCCGGGAGTAGAGGGTGCGCGCCCCCCGCGTCGGGACCTGAGCGACCAGGTCGCGGTCCTCGGTCGCGAAGTGGTCCATCGCAGCCACGACGCGCCCCTGGTAGTCGGCGGCGACCGAGAGCCCCCGGTTCACCTGGCGGACCATGTTGAACCCCTGCTCGATCGCGCGGTAGCGCGCCATGTCGGTGTGGAACGGGTCGATCGCGCGCCAATCGCCGGACGGGACGAGGAGTATGTCGACGCCGAGGCCGCCGGCCTGGGCGAGGAGGCGCGGAAAGTCCATGTCGAAGCAGACCACGCCGCTCAACCGGCCGAACGGCGTCGCCACGACCTTCAGCCTCCCGTTCCCCGGCGCCGACACGGCCGCCTCGGGTCCGGGGACCGGGACGGCCTTGAGGAACCGCCACGAGACCTCGCCCCGCGGGTCGATCAGGATGAGCGTGTTCTCGAGCGGCCTCGCCGCCCCGCGACGCCACGCCGCGTACGCCATCCCGAGGTAGATCCCTTCCGCCCTCGCCAGGTCGCGGCCACGGGCGAGGAACGCCGGCTCGTCCTCCTTGAAGACGAAGCCGCTCGTCTCGGCCCAGACGACCACTCGTGCGCCGGCACGGGCCTCCCGCTCGCTGCGTTGCAGCAGGTTGTCGGCGATCGCCCGGGCGAGGTTCCGCACCGCAGCGGTCTCGGCGTCCGTCAACCCCTCGCCCGACCGGACCCGGCGGGCCACGTCGGCGCTCGGAAACAGCTCGAGATCGGGGGCGGACAAGGACGCCACCCGCACGGTCGGAGCCGTTGGGGGGAAGAGCCGCAGCCGCGCCTCGCCGCCGAGCACGACCGCCGCGAAGACGGCCGCAAGAGCGAGCGCCCCGCCCCGTGCCTGGGGCCACCTCCGCCGCCGTTCCCAAACCCAGTTCAAGACCGCCGCCGTCCAGCCCAGCATGAACGTGACCCCGAACATCCCCGTCAGCGAGAGGAGCTGGAGCAGGGCCAGGTTCTCGCGCTGCGAGTACGCAGGGGAGCCCCAGCTTCCGTACGGCGACCAGCGCGCGACGAGAAAGTCGATGGCGGCCCAGGCGCTGGGAAGCGCCAGCGTCGATGCGAAACCCGCGATCCTCGCCGTCACGAAACGATCGATCAGGAACGGGAGGAGCCCGATCGCGCCGAATCCGAGCGCGAGCGCCACATACCCGAGCGGCGGCAGCGGCACCATCCCGCGAAACTGGAACGCCCAGGCCAAGCTCAGCGCGGCGTAGGCGGCCGGCACTCCGGCGCGCGCCGGCCGCGTGCGCACGAAGCGCACCAGGACGATCGGCGCGAGCCACGCGGCCAGTCCCAGCGCCCAGCGGCCGTTGGCGAAGAGCAGAAGCGCCACCGCGGCCGCGTAACACAACCAGCTCGCGGCGCCGGCGCCGATGCTCACGTCGCGTGACTTACCCTCGATCATGTCGAACGTCCATTCCGCTCCCTGACACCGGCACGTCGTCGAGGCCGTCGACGGCCATGGCGACGACCGTTTCGATCAGCCTCTCTTTCTCCACCCACGGGAAAGCCGGCTTGGCGATCAGCAGCGACGTGAGGCCGTGCACCGCGGCCCACAGCGCCTGGCTCGCCGTCTCCTCGTCCACGCCCGGCATGCAGCCTCGCGACCGGCATTCGCCCACCGAGCGGCGCAAAACGGCAAACGCCTCGCGGGGCGTTGTGGCTGACGCGTACTCGCCGCTCCGGGCAGCGGCCGGCAACAGGAAGGCGAAATAGTATTGGTGCGGGTAGAGGAGGCCGAAATCGACGTAGGCGCGCAGCTTGGCCTTCAAGTTCGCCGTCGGGTCCGCACCGACCGGCGCCTGCGCGAGCACGTCAAGCAGCTTCGCGAAGCTCTCCTCAACGAGGCAGTGCAGGAGCTCGTCCTTGCCGGCGAAGTGCAGGTAGATCGCCCCGGCCGAGCACCCCAGGCGGCGCGCCAGCTCCCGCATCGTGAAGTCCGCGTGGCCCTCCCGGACGAACGCCTCGCGTGCCGCGGCAAGGATCAGCTCCCTGGCTTCGACCTTGTGTCTGGCGCGGAGGGTTCGTGCCTGATCCATGAACGTCGTTCACGATACTGGACGATGTTCAGCCTGTCAAGACACGACCGCATCGCGCCCGCCGGCAGCCGGCTCCCGTGCCGCCCTTGCCCAGGCGGCCCTTGACGTCGACCGCCCCGGGTCTAAGATCGGTTGCAGAGGACAAACAGAAGCGCACCCTGACGATGCGCGCCGGCTCAACGCGGCGCAGGAAGGACGTGATTCGTCATGCGCACACGAATCATCGGTCTTGGGGTGTTCGTGCCTCTCGCCTGGCTCGCCGGGGCGCCCGCGAGTCCCGCCCTGCTCCGCGGGTGGGTCCACCCGGGCAATGAGGTCATCGCCGAAAGCGGATACCAGGGAGCGCAGAAGTGCGCGGCGTGTCACGAGGACGCGCTCGGACAGATCGCCACGACCGTCCACTGGACCTTGGCCTCGCCGATCCGGAACGTGCAGGGGCTGCCGGACGGATCGTGGTGGGGCATGGCCAACCGCGAGTGCGCCCTGGCGGGTTCCACGGTCTTCGCGAACTGGACCGCATCGACCCACGGCCGAGCGACCGTCCAGGCGGCCGGCTGCGGCCTGTGCCATATCGGTTCCCTGGTGTCCCCGCCGATGCCGGGGCGGCCGGCCGGCAAGGCCGAACTCGACACCGTGGACTGTCTCGTGTGCCACGCGAAGACGTACGACTGGCAGAAGCGGGCAACGCTGGTGAAGGACGCCGGCGGCGTTCACTGGGGGCGCGACGCCTCCCTCACGGCCGCGCTGAGCGTCACGAAGGTACCGACGACCGAGGCCTGCCTCAGGTGTCATGAGCACTCGTTCTCGGACGATTACAAGCGCGGCACGCCGTACACGCCGGAGAACGACGTCCATGCCGAAGCCGGCCTCGGCTGCACGACCTGCCACGCGACCGAGCGCCACAGGATCGCCAAGGGTCAGTACGAGTCCGACATGATCGCGAACGACCTGCCGGATGCGGTGGTCGCCTGCGCGAACTGCCACGGGGACGCCCCGCACCGCGGCGAACGCGGGGAGGCTCTCAACCTCCACGCCGAGAGGCTGGCGTGCCAGACGTGCCACATCCTGCAGGCGAGCGGGATCGTCTACGAGGACTGGGGAAAGCCGATACGGGACGATCTCCACGGCAAGTACAGCGCCCTTTCCAGGTATGACTGCATCCCCGCGATTCCCGGAGCCTACGTGCCGAGTGATTCAATCGTCAAGGGTCATCCGTCGTACGTCTGGCGGGTCGCGAACCTGCCCAAGAGCAAGGATGCGCAGAGCTGGATGGCGTGGGCGACGGCGAACGTCAAGACGGACGGCGCCAGGATCTTCCCCGTCCGCGCCCTGACGCAGGTGATGCTCTTCGACAAGAAGTTGAAGATGTCGGCCGCCCCCGGGATGGCGTTCCTCAGGGACGACCCGCGGATGGCGGGCTTCCCGCTGCTGCTCGCCCCGAACCGCGAGGTCTACAACTCGACCGGCGACGTGAAGGCCGCGATCGACGCCGGCATGAAGCCGTACGAGGCGTGGGGCCTCAAGTGGAGTGGGGAGTGGATGGCGATGGAGGTGCCGGGCACCTCGTACATCTCGGTGAATCACGGCGTCAGGAAGGTCGGCCTGCCGTGCGGCGCCTGTCACGCGAAGGACGGCGTCATGAGCTTCACCGCTCTCGGCTACGCGCCGGAGCAGGTGGCGGCGTTGCAGCGACCCAGATGACGCCGGCCGGCTGACCCCGAAGCGGCCCGACGGGCGCGGTTGGCCGCCTTGCCCGGACGGCGCTACGGCAACCGGACGGGGCGTGCCGCGGCGGACCGCCGCCGGGTCGCGTATTATCGCCGGCCGAGGGAGCAAGGACGCCATGGGCATCGGCCTTTTCATCACCGGGGGCACGTTCGACAAGGAGTACGACGAGATCCACGGGCGGCTGTACTTCCAGGACAGTCACATCGCCGAGATGCTTCGCCTCGGGCGCTGTCACGTGGAGATCAAGGTGCGCACCCTGATGATGGTGGACAGCCTCGACATGACCGACGCCGACCGCGCTCTCATCCTCGACAACTGCCGCCGCGCCGAGGAGGAGCGCATCGTGGTCACGCACGGGACCGACACGATGGAGGCCACGGCGCGCGTCCTCGGCGAGGGGCTTGCCGGCAAGACCGTCGTGCTGACCGGCGCGATGGTGCCGTACGCCTTCGGGAGTTCCGACGGGCTGTTCAACCTGGGCAGCGCCGTCTCGCTCGCGCAGTGCCTCCCGCACGGCGTCTACGTCGCGATGAACGGCCGCTTCCTCGCCTGGGACAACGTGCGCAAGAACCGCGACCTCGGAATCTTCGAGCCGAGGCGCTAGCCGTCGCCGGACGGTGATGGCTTCCGCCGGCCGGCCGCGGTCGAACCGACGAGCGCGGCCCGGACGATGAGCCGGTCGGGCGCGGCGCCGATGTAGCGGAACGGGTAGCACGTGACGAGCGTGAGCGTCGGCCTCCGGGTCGGGCGCAGCACCTCGGTGTCGTCGGGCTTGACCACCCGCAGCGAGTCGACCGCGTAGCGGAACACCCCGGCCGGAGTCGTGACGGAAACGAGGTCGCCGCGGCGGATGCGGGCGAGACCCCTGAAGACGCCGTCGCGGTGGCCCGCCAGCGCGACGTTGCCGGCCTCGCCGGGCAGCGCGGTGCCGGGGATGTGCCCGGCGGCGAACGACAGCGTTAGGTCGCTGTCCCCCTCCACGACCACCGTCCCGACGCCGACGCGCGGGATCGTGATGCGCCCGACCGGGTCGCCCAGGTGCGGCGGCGCGGCACGCCAACCGGCCGGGGTCGGGGCGCCGGCGATCAGCCGATCGAGGCGGCGGCTCTCTCCCGCGCTCGCCCAGCGCGCGTAGACGCCGCCCGCCGCCCACCACGCCAGACAGGCGAACCCGACGGCGAACAGGCCGCGCTCGACCACGACGACTCGTGTGTTCGTTCGCATCCGCATCTCCCGCCGACGGCGCCTCCGGGCGCCGGATCACGACCCGGCGCCCGGGGGCTCGTCAGGGTGCGTCGTTATGCGTGTAGCGCGAGCCGGATCGTCCCGGCGGCCGCCACGGCGAGCAGGCCTGCGACCAGGACCAGCGGCCGGTCGCTGGCGGTCTTCGGCAGGCGGGTCCGACGGTGGGCGTCCCTGGCGACGGCCGGCACGACAGCCGGTGCGGCGGCGACGGCAGGGGTCGATTCCGCCGGCTCCGTGTCGCTCATGGCGTGCGGCGACGGGTTCTCGGTTGCGGGGGGCACCGCCGCCTCAGCAACTCGCGTCGGGGTCCGGTCCGTCGCCGCGGCCGGTTGCGCCTCGGCGACCTGAACCACCCCGGCCTGCGGCACGTACCCCACCGTGACCCACTGGCCCTCGACCGGGACGACCGTCTCGTCGGTCTGTTGCGAGATTGCGAAATCCCGCATCCCCTGGGCGGTATGGAGGACGACCTCGGATGGCGTGGTCATGACGACCCGGCCGCTGGCGAATTGCTCGTTGGGTAGCGGGGCCGGCTGCGCAGCCGGCTCCAACACGGCAAGGGCGACGCCCCCGCCGGCCGCCGCGACCCGCGGCCCGGAGGCGGACTGATTCTCCGGGCCCGTATCCAGGGCGAACGACGGAAGTGCGGTGGCGAGCGCTGCGGCGGCGACGACGGCAAAGAAGGTGCGGCTCATCCTCGGCTCCTTTCGACCGTGGCCACGGCGTCGTCCCCTCGAATTGGGAGCGGACGACACGAGCAGGACAACGCATCCACCAAGATAAGCGCCGAAAAACGGCCGCGGTCGTTCGGCTGGACACCACGCCCCGTCCGGCCATGAACGGGGCCCCTCCCCGAGCCGCGCCCTCGCGGACCAACCGCGCGACCGCAACACCCGGGCAACGCGACGTACCCAGGGCGCATTCCACCCCCCGGTCGCGCCGTGTGCGGCCCGTCACCCGAGGAACGCCCCCTCGGGCGGGTCTTCCAGCCACTCCGTTTCGTAGTCCGGAGTGTTGGGAATGACGCAGAGGAACTCCGCCTCCGATGTCGTGCGGTTCTCGTACCAGTGCGCGCACCCGGCCGGCAGGTACATGGCGTCGCCGGCCCGCACGGTGCGCACCTCGGCGTCCAGACCGAGGACCATCTCGCCGCGCACCATCACCTGCTCATGCTCGATCGTGGGGTGGCGGTGGGCGGGGATGCGCGCCCCCGGCGCCAGCACGAAGCGGCGGGTGATGAAGTTGGGCGCGCCCTGCCCGGGCCCGATCAGAACGCCCATCCGCGCGCCGCGGGCGCGCTTGACGGGCGATGCGGTCACGGCCTGCGGCGGGATCACCGCGGCCCCGAAGCTCGTCTTTGCCATCGTCCCCTCCCCGGCGACCCACCTGCTAGACTCCGCGACGCAGGGAGGCAACCGATGCCTGATGATCGCACGGTCATCCACGAGTTCAAGCGCAACGGCGAGGAGACGATGCGGGTCTCGCTCTCCATTTTCAAGGGCAAGACGTACATCGACTTCCGCCTGTTCTACACGGACGCCAACGGCGAGCTGGCGCCGACCAAGAAGGGCGTGACCATCACCCCGGAGCTGTGGGACGAGTTCCGCACCGGCGTCGCCGCGGCCGAGCAGCTCCTGCAGGACAAGAACCTCTGGCACCCCGCCGACGAGGCGCCGCCCGCGGAGTAGCCCACCGCGGGCTCGGCCGCCGCGAGCGTCCCTCCCCGGGGGGCAATCAGTGCGTCGCCGCGGTGAGCCAGGGCATCCGGAGAGTCCCGGCGCGCGGCGGAGGGCCAGTCATGCACACGAACCGCAACGGCCGTATCGGCGTCGACCATGTGGCCGCGCTGCTTCTTGGCGCGTTGCTGGCGCTGCCGGCCGCCGCCCAGACGCCGCCCGCGGCGGCGGCCCCCGGCCCCCGCAACCTGCCGGCAGAGCTGCGCGCGAGCGCCGCAGCCGACCGGCTCGCCTGGGAACGCCTGGCCTACCTGTGCGACCGCATCGGACCGCGGTTGGCCGGGTCGCCGGCGTTCCAGCGAGCCGTGGCGTGGGGGTCCGCGACGATGCGCGAGGACGGTCTCGACGCCGTCCGGCTCGAGCCCGTGACCACGGAGCTGTGGGTGCGCGGGCGCGAGCGTGCGGTCATGACCGCGCCGGTCGTCCACGACCTGCCGATGCTCGGGATCGGCGAGTCGGTGGGGACGCCGGGCGTCGAGGCGCCGGTCGTGGTGGTGCGCTCGTTCGCCGAGCTCGGTCCCAAGGTTGAGGGCAAGATCGTCCTGTACGACCCGGTGATCCCGCCGGAGGCCGGCGGCGGCGCCCGCTACGGGGTCTACGTCCGGTTCCGCGCCGACGGCGCGTCGAAGGCGGCGGCGCTCGGCGCCGTCGCGGTTCTGGTGCGCGCGGCGCCGGTGCACTCTCTCGCCACCGCCCACACCGGCATGCTCCGGTACGACCCGGCACAGCGGAAGATCCCGGCCGCCATCGTCGCCGCCGAGTACGCCGAGTGGATCACCCGGCTCGCGCGGGCGGGCGTCGAGGCGCGCGTGCGCCTCGAGATGGAGGCGCACAGCGCCGGCAACGTCGAGACCGCGAACGTCGTCGGCGAGGTTCGCGGCGCGGCAAGGCCGCAGGAGATCGTCCTCATCGGCGCCCACCTCGATTCCTGGGACGTCGGCCAGGGTGCGCACGACGACGGCGCTGGCGTCATCCACGTCATCGAGGCGCTGCGCCTGATCAAGGCGATGGGCGTCGCTCCGGCGCGCACGATCCGCGGCGTCCTGTTCGTCAACGAGGAGCACGGCTCCGACGGCGGCAAGGCGTACGAGGCCGCCCACAAGGCCGAGTCTCACGTCGCCGCGTACGAGAGCGACAGCGGCGGCGGCGCGCCGCTCGAACTCGCCGCGTCCGGCACGCCGGCGCAGCTGGCCTGGCTTCTCGCCGCGGTCAAGCCGGTCGGGCTGCCGCTGCGCTTCGGCAGCGGCGGCACCGACATCGAGCCGATCGCACGCGATGGCGTCCTCGCGGTGGGCCTGCGGGTCGATCTCCCCAACTACTTCGACATCCACCACACCCAGGCCGACACCCTCGACAAGGTTGACCCGCAAGCGCTGCGCGACGGCGTGGCGGCGACCGCGGTCCTGGCGTGGCAGCTCGCCAACGCCCCCGAGCCTTGACGGGGCGCAGCCCCGGCCTCACGCTGGCCGCGGGAGGAAGGGCGATGCGGGGAATGCGGTTCCTCCGGGGCCCCGGCGCCGCGCGAGCGCTCCTCGTCGGGCTCGCGGCCGCGGCGCTCGGAACGGGCGGGGGCGCCGCCCGGGCCGTGGCCGCCAAACCTTCGACGATCCGCGAGGAGGTCCTCCAGCCGGGCGGCCTCCGGGTGACGTTCGCGGTGCCGGCGGCCTACGACGGCACAACGCCGGTGCCGCTCGTGGTTGCGCTGCACTTCGCCGGCAAGGTCACGCCGTTCTTCGGCAAGGGCTTCCTCACCGCCCTCGTCGAGCCCGGCCTGCGCGATCTCGGTGCGGTCATCGCCGCCCCCGACTGCCGCGGGCGGGGGTGGACCGACCCGGCGAGCGAGACCGACGTGCTCGCCGTCGTCGACGAGGCGATGCGCACCTACCGGATCGACCCGGCGCGGGTCCTGCTGACGGGCTACAGCATGGGCGCGATGGGGACGTGGTACCTCGCGGCCCGCCACCAGGATCGCTTCTCCGCCGCGCTCATCGTCTCCGGCCTGCCGTTGGCGCGGGCCGCCGAGATCGACTGGCGCATCCCCTTGTACATCATCCACAGCCGCGACGACGAGCGGCTCCTGCTCAAGCCGACCGCCGACGTCGCCAGGCAGCTCCAGGCGCGCGGCGACGACGTGCGCCTCGTCGTGGTGAACGGCCTCACGCACTACCAGGTGAGCGGGTTCGTCCCCTACCTGCGCGCCGCCGTTCCCTGGATCGAGCGCGCCTGGCGGCGCTGAGGACGCGACAGGCCGGGGACGCACGAACGAGAGCGGCGGGCGCCGAGGCGCCCGCCGCTGCGAGAAGAGTCGTGTCAAGGGACTACTTGACGGTGTGGGCCGGCTGCAAGTGCGCCAGGATCGGATCGCCTGCGTAGCCGAGGGCCTTCCAGTCGAGGCGGCCGCCGGGCGCGTGGCAGTCCAGACAGGCGAGCGCCTTGGCCGCCGGGGTCACCTCATGGAAGATCCCCATGTAGCGCTCGGTGTCGGTCCAGGTGTAGTGGGCGTCCTTGACGCCGTACGTGTCGAGCGCCGCGTGCTTGACCGCCTCGTCGATGTTGCCGTTGGCGAAGAACTCCTCGACCACGATCGGGATGATGAAGTTCTTGCCGTCGAGCACCGGCATCTTGGCGCGGTGGAGCTTGAACGGGAAGATCCGCGCCTTCGGGTCGTTGCGGTCGCCCTGCGGCATCATCATCCCCACCGCCCCGCCGGCCAGGCGCTTGACCGGCTGGCCGGGAAGCTGCTCCCAGGTGGTGCCGTTGTACCAGGCGTACACCGGCACGACGTCCTTGCCCATCGTGATCGTCGCGCTCCACTTGTCGAGCTCGGCGTTGTACGACGGCTTCGACCAGTCGCGCACCATGTCGGTGGCGTCCTGCTTGGCGAACACCGGGACGTGGCACGTGGTGCAGTAGACGCGCTGCGCGTGGAAGTTGAGCACCTCGGCCTTGTGCGGCGCCGCGCCGTGGCAGTTGGCGTCGTCGCACGACAGCGGCTTGGCAGGATCGTCCGTACCGGACAGGTCGCTGCCGCGGCCGCGCACGCGGTGGTCCTCACCGGCGTGGCAGTCGGTGCACTGCAGGTTGGCGCCGTCGCTGCCCATGTGGACGTCGAACGCCTTGTCGGTGTCCGCAAGGGCGTACTCGAGGTCGCCGCGCTTGAAGTTCGGTCCGCCGCCGGAGCCCGCGTGGCAGCGCAGGCAGTTGGTCCTGGTCGGCAGGCCGATCCGCTTCGACACGGAGTCCATCCCCTCCTGGTTCTTCCACAGCACCGGTTTCCAGGACCAGGAGCCGTCCGGGTTCTGGTAGAGGTCGCGCTGGTAGCCGGACGCGTGGCAGATCAGGCAGTCGATGTTCTCGAGCTGGGCCTGCGAGATCTTCGCCTGCGGCAGCGCGCCCAGGCCGGCGTGGCACTGCGAGCACCCCTTGGTCAGGACCTCGCCGCGCGAGTTGCGCACGAGGCCGATCCAGTTGCTCTGCGGGTTCGTGCAGAAATCGTTGATCGTGTTGAGCTTGCCAAGCTTCTCGCCGTGCGAGTTGACGATCTGCGGCGCCTGGCCGAGCCACTGGTAGTGCTGCGAGTGGAAGAAGGTGGTGGCCTCTTTCTCGTGGCACTTCAGGCACGTCTTCGTCCCCTCGTAGTGCTCGAAGTACTTCTGGTGCGAGTACTCCTTGGCGTGAGCGGCCCCGGCCAGCAGCCCGACCGAAGCCACGACAGCGGTGATCGTTCTCATGTCAACCCTCCTGCGGTCGGCGTACTGCCGGGAGCCGGGAGCCGGCGCCGGACGTTCGCGACCGCATTCGTCCTGGTGAAACCATGGTCGAGCGGCCGCTCCCTCTCGGCTCCGGTCCCGGCTCCCTGCCGGGACTCCCCCCGCTAGAACCTCGCCGTCATCGACAGCGTCCACATCTTGGCCTTGTCGTACGTCGGGAAGCCGAGCACCGGCGTGCTGTCGAGCTTCTTCGGCGACCCGATGTGCCAGCCCGAGCCCGAGTAGTCATAGGTGTAGTCGATGTAGCCCAGACGCACCAGGAAGCGCGGGTTGATCTTGTGGATGACGTACGCCTCGATCACGTGACCGCGCGTCGCGGTCTTCGGCGCGATGATGTCGTCCTGCGACGGCGTGAAGTTGAACCAGTACTGCGAGCCGTGGTTGTACTCCGCCCCGACCATCGTGTTGTCGTCGTTGAACGAGTAGCGGGCGCCGGCGTAGTACATCGTGCCGCTGTGCTCCTTCGGCACCTCGAACGGGTCCGAGAACAAGCCGCCGAACGGCCCGGTGATCCCGTTGGGGTGGCTCTTGTCGTAGTTGAGGTTGACGAACCAGTCGACCGGCCCGTCGCGGCGCTGCAGGACGATCCCCGCGATATCCATGTCGCCAAGGTTGGCGGACGGGGTGAAGCGCATCACCACCGGGCCGCCGACCGGAGCGCCGGTGATCGGGTTGTTGGGCATGACGATGAGCCCGTTGAAGCCGTCGGTGAGGTTGAAGGCCCGCGCCACCGTGGTCTGCAACAGCATCTCGTCGGTGTTGTAGATATCCCAGTTGAGACCCAGGAAGTCGGCGTCCTTGAGCCGGTCGGCCGGCTGCTGCAGCACCTCGCCGTTGCCGAAGCCGCTCTCGAAACCGCGGCCGTAGCACAGGCGCAGCGTCGAGGTGTCGCTCAAGTGGTAACCGGCGGTGATGCCGTCGAACTGGAAGTCGATGAGCGAGCCCATCGGCGTGCCGCCACGCATCTCGCCCTGCCGGATGTTCATCGGCGGGCCGCCCGTGGAGGGCCGGCGGCCGATCGAGAGATAGAGCGGCGTGCCGCCGATGTTGTCCCAGTCGAAGTACGCCCGCTCGACGCGGAGGATGTCGGAGTTGGGAACGGTGCTGGTGTTGCCGTCGATGTCGAAGCTGTTCGACTGGCCGTTGAAGACCTGGACACCGGTCGAGTCGCCCCACACCTTGTACATCGAGAGCCGGCCGGCGAACTTGACGTTCTGGGCCACGTCGGCGTCGAAGTTGAGGCGCAGGCGGTTGGTGTACAGCAGCGAGTTGTTGACGTCGTAGCCCTTGGTGTAGGCGGCGGGCAGCAGCATCTGCATCAGGCCCGCCTGCATCGGTGCGGGGAAGCTGCCCATGTACTGCTTGAGCTGGGCGAACGTCAGGTTGCTGGTGAAATAGAGGTAATCGCCGTAGTGGCTGGCGACGAACTGGTTGACCTGATCCAGGCCGGTGGGCAGCTGGCCGGTGGCGCCGTAGTAGAAGATCGTGTTGACCAGACCGGCCTGCAGCTTCATGCCGTCGTAGTGGTTCGGGATCGACGCCTGGATCGAGTGCGCCTCGAACCGGTAGTCGCCCGAGAACCGCACCCGGTCGAGGGCGCTCTTGCGCTCGACCTTGTCGAGCCTCTTCTCGAGCTCTTTGATGTCCTTGCGCAGTTTGGCGCCCTCCTCGTCGTTGGCCTGCGCCTGCGCGAGCGCGAGCGCCGGCACGAACACGAGTGCGGCCAGAACAACGAATATTCGTCTCATGGGGTCCCTCCTCCTTCTGTTCGTGCCGTCTAGCCGCAGGTCATCGGGTGCTCGGAGTCGGCCGCGTGATCGATGGCGAACTTCTTGATCTTTTGCAGCATCTCCGGCGTGATCACGTCGAGCACCTTCTTCCCACCGTGATTGCTGTCGACCAGTTCCTTGTGGCTGGGCACGAGCTTCTCCTTGAAGAAGCGCTCCCACTGGTCCTGGATCAGCGTCATCGGCGTGACCTCGCCGTGCGGCGAGTTGGCGGCATGGCACGGCTTGCAGTACTCCTTGAAGAGCACCCGACCGTCCGGCTCGGCCGCCGACGCCAGCCCAGCGGTCGCAAGCGCCGCCGCCCCAACCACAGCCAACAACTTCCCTTTCCTCATGTGATGCCTCCTTGTGCATTTCTTCACGTGTTGAGGCCAAAAAACGAGCCGGACCCACCGCCCGGCCGTACTAGGGAGGACACGTACCGAACTCGAGGGCGAGCACCGCCCGCCCGGCGCACCCGCGCGGCCGGCCTGCAACCCGCGCCGGCCGTGGTACCGGGCCGTCGACGGCCGGGGGGGACACCACGACAGGCTCGAGCCGCACGTCCGCACCGGTGTGCGGAGGGACCGCGACCACCGATGCCACACCGAACCTGCAGCCAGCCTTGCCCATCTCAGCCTCCTTGCGCAATCCTTCACAAGGTGACCCACAAATAAGATCGAGCAGCGCTCGACTATTTGTCGATCTATTTATATGCCTACATATCGCTGTTGTCAAGTATGATCGATGTATAAGGAACACAACAACTTTTCGTGACGGGTCGGAACGATGCTCCGGCGCGGCACGCAACCACCCGGAACCCGTCGCGGGCGCCGTGATATCGTCCGCGACCAGTGGAGACCCGATGGACGTGACCGCCGCCGCGGGGCAGTGGCGGAGCAACCCCAAGTGGCTGCGCGCCGCCGCACTCGGGAGCCTGTGGGCGACGTCGGAGATCGTCCTCGGCAGCTTCCTGCACAACCTCAAGGTCCCGTTCCGCGGGCACGCGCTGACCGCGATCGCGGTGCTCCTGCTCGCCGGCGCACAGCGCCGCTGGGGCGGCCGCGGGGTGGTGTGGCGGGCCGGGCTGGTCGCCGCCGTGATGAAGTCGGCGTCGCCCAGCGCGGTGCTCCTCGGCCCGATGCTGGCGATCAGCATGGAGGGGTTCGCGTTCGAGGCGGGCCTCGCGATCGGGCGCGGAGGCCTGCTCGGGTGCCTGATCGGCGGCGTTCTGGCGATGTCCTGGACCTTCGCGCATCTCCTGCTGAGCCTGCTCCTGAGCTACGGCACGAACCTCGTCGAGGTGTACCGCCAGCTGGTGGGCTCCGCCGCGCAGCAGCTCGGTCCGCTGCCGTTCGGCGCCGTGGGACCGATCGCCGCCCTTGCCCTCGTCAACATGGCGGTCGGGGTCGCGGCCGCGCTCACCGGATGGCGCGCCGGCGGCCACCGCGCCGCGGCGGCACGACCAGTGACCCGGGGAGACTCGTCGCTCCCGGTGCGGCCGGCTCGCCCGCCCTCCGCGGTCACGCCTTCCCTGCCCGTGCTCGTGTTCCTGCTCGCGGCTCTGCCGCTTGGGCTCGTGGCCCTCTCGCGCGTGCCGCTCCCGGCCGCCGTCGCCGGCATGGCCGCGTTCATCGCAGCCGCCGCGCTGCGCTACCGCGCCGCGCTGCGCCGGCTGCTGCGGCCGGGGTTTTGGATCGGCGTGCTGACGATCACGCTCACCGCGACGCTGGTCATGAGGTTCGGCTCCGGCGCGGCGCTGCCCGCCGCGCTCGCGGTCGGCATGGAGATGACGCTGCGGGCGATGTTCGTCGCGGCCTGCTTCGCGGCGATCGACGTCGAGCTCGCCCACCGGGGCCTGCGGGCCTGGCTCGGGCGCCACGGCGCCGGGGCGCTGCTCGGCGCGACCGAGGCGGCGTTCGCGACGCTCCCCGAAGTCATCGCCTCGGTCCCCTCCGCACGTGCGCTCTTCCGCAACCCCGGCGCCGCGGCCGCCGCCATGCTGCCTCGGCTCGACGCGCTCGTGGACCGGCTCGAGCAGCCGCCTCGCCGGGGGACGGTCGTCATCGTCACCGGAGCGCGCGGGTCGGGCAAGACCACGCTCGCCGCCGCCGCGGTGGAGTCCCTGCGCACTGCGGACCGCCGGGTCGGCGGGATCCTCGCCCCGGGGAGCTGGCGCGACGGCGCCCGCTACTCGTTCGACGTCGTGGATCTCGCCACCGGGTCGCGGCAACCGCTGGCCTGCCGCGAACCGCGCGACGGCTGGCGCGAGGAAGGCTCATTCTGGATCGACCCTGCGGGGATGGCCGTCGGCCGCGGCGCGCTCAGTGCAGACCGGGCCGACGTGGTGGTGGTGGACGAGGTTGGTCCGTGGGAGCTGCGCGGCGCCGGCTGGTCCTCCGAACTCGAGACGCTACTGGCGGCGGCCACGCCGCTGCTGCTTGTCGTCCGACGCGAGTGCCTGGATGCGGTGGTCGCCCGCTGGTCGCTCGCCGCCGCCGTGTTCGACGCCGCCGACGCGAGCCCGGCGCAGGTCGCGGCCGCGTTGCAGACGGCCGCGCCCTGACGGCGGAGAAGATCCGTTCCCACTGCGGATCGTGGTGCCGGAGGAGGGAGTCGAACCCTCACGCCCTTGCGGACACGGGATTTTGAGTCCTCACTTTCCGACCGTGCCACTGTTGGCCACTTTTGGACGGTGTCGGACTACTCTTGACAATCGAGCACGTTAGACCTAGCTTATTCGGGACGGTCCGGGCCACTACTTGCGGCTTGGGGTTGAACCAGGGTTGAACTGGACTCGCGCGGGACTTTCGGGTCGACCGAAACCCGCTCAAAGTTGAACCGAGGCGCCGAAGGTTGAACCGGGGAGGCGACGTGGAAAAGCAACGGTTCACGAAGAGCGGCAAAAACAGCCCCGGGGCGCTCGCCCCCGGGGAAAAGAGATACGACGTGTACGACGATGAGGCCGGCCCCGGCGGCGTGCGCGGGCTCGTCGTCACCGTGCACCCGAGCGGTGTGCGGACGTGGTACGTGATTCGGAAGATTCGCGGCCAAGTGGAACGCGTGAAGGTCGGCCGCGTCGAGGACTTCGACCCCGAGAAAGCCCGCAAGCGCGCGGCGAAGATCAACGCCACCGTCGCCGAAGGGCGCTCGCCCGCCGCCGAGAAACGGGCGATCCGCAGCGAGATGACCCTCGGTGCGCTTTGGGCGGCGTTCAAGCTCCGGCACGGGCCGAAGAAGCGCTCGCTCCCCACGGACGAACGACGCTGGCGGAAGCACCTCGAGCACTGGCAGGCCCGGAAGCTCTCGAGCATCACGCGTACCGACGTGATCCGGTTGCTCGACACGATCACGAGGGCCAGCGGGCCGGGCGCCGCCAACCGAACCCGGGCGCTACTCCACACGCTCTTTGAAAAGGCGCGCGAGTGGGGCGCCGAGGTCCCCAACCCCGCGGCGGGCACGCCTCGAAACCGTGAGACCAGCAAGGAACGGTATCTGTCGGCTGAGGAGCTCCGGCACTTCCTCGGCGCGGTGGAAGCTGAGCACGACGAAGACGCCCGCGACTTTCTCCGCTTGTTGCTCTTCACCGGCGTGCGGCGGGGCACCCTTTGCAGCGCGCGGTGGGAGGACTTCGCGCTCGGCGACGCGCTCTGGCGCATCCCGGCCGAGGCGATGAAAGCGGGTCGGCCGCTCGAGCTGCCGCTCGCGCCGGCCGTCGTGGCGATCCTGCGCGAACGGCAGGATCGCGCCGAGGGGTCGCAATTCGTATTCCCCGGTCGGAGCAGCGGTCACACGGCCGGGCCCGGCGCCGCGTGGGCGCGCGTCCTCGAGACCGCGGAGATCACGACCCCCACGACGATGCACGATCTCCGGAGAACCTACGCGACCCTTGCGCTCGAGGCCGGCGTCGCGATGCCGACGATCGCGCGGACGCTCGGCCACACGATGCCGGGCGGCGTGACGGCGATCTATGCTCGCGTCGCGCCGGCACAGGTGCGCGCCGGCGTCGAAACGGCGGTCAACCACATCCTCGCCGTCGCCAAGGGCGGCGGCGAAGTCCTGCCCTTCACGACCCCGGGCACCGCGGCGAAAGCGTAGCGGGCGCCATGCCACGCGCAACCGCGAAACCGCGCCACGGCGTACAGGGGCAGCCGGTTCGACTGGTCAAGCTGAGCGATGACGCCCAGCGCGAGCTCTGCGGCCTCGTCGGACTCAGGTTCGATCGCCCCCTGGAAAGAGAGCCGTCCGGACCGTTGACCCCGGAGCAGGCGCGCGCCTGGAGGGCAGCGCACGACACGATGGCCGAGCGCATGCTGCGCGAGGTATCCGATCTCTTGGGGCTGTGGCCCGGTTTGGAAGAGGAACTTGACCAAGCCCCGAGCCCGAAGGAATGCGCCGCTGCGCTCCGCCCCGTCGAGCAACACGCCGAGGCGCTACGCCTTGCCCTCGAGGCACTCGACTCGAGCTCGCGGCGTCTGCTCGAGCGCCCCCTGACTCGGATCTCCGACCGGACGCCTGCGGATCCCCTGCTCGCCTTCGCGTTTGACCTTGACCGCTTTCGCGGCGATCTCTCCGTAGTGCGGGCGCGCGCCGGCGGTGCTGTGCGGGCGGCAGCTGCCGGCGCGCACCACGCCGAGCGATCGCCTCACTTGGCGCTCGAGTTCATGGCGCAGCAGCTCGCCAAGGTGTTTGCATCCTTCTACGCCCACGAGCACGAGCGCCTCGCGGTGTGCTCGCGCACTCTTCCAGACGGCAGGATTGTTCGCGTGCCCGTGCTCACGGATCCGTTCGGTTCAGGACATCCCGAGCGAAGGCTTGCTTTCGTGAGGCGCGCTCTCGCCGCAGGCCGGATCCGTATGGAGGCCTTCATGCTCGAGCGCTACCTCACGAAACTGGACGAGGCTCAGGAAGCCTATCTCGACTCGTTGGACGGTTGAACCGGGGTTGAACCGGACTGCCGCCCGCCCTGAGCGGCGTTCCAAGTGAATCCCCCGCTAGGGGTTGCACGGTGGCCCGCCACCGCGGACGCGGGATTGGCACTCCCGCCTCGCCACGTCGCACATAAGACGTGCCACCGGTAAGGTACGCCGTCTGTACCTTCATTTCGGGACTGCCTCAACGCACGTGGCCTACTGGCGGCGTGAACGAGAAACCAGCAACCGGGCAACCCCGAACGAGCGCAAGAGGGCGGAGCATGCGCGAGGCGGAGGCGGCCGCCTACATCGGCGTCAGTGCCGCGACCCTGCCGAGCTGGCGAAGCCGAGGGCTCGGCCCGCGGTACGTCAAGCTCAATCGAGCCGTGCGCTACCTCGAGGCGGATCTTGACGCCTTTCTCGAGGCGCATACCGTCACGCCGGCGGGTGACGAGTGAATCCCGCCCGCGCGACTCGTGCCAAGGCGCCCGCGCCGCGGCGGTCGCGGCTCACCCGTGTCGGTGAAGTTCTCGAGCGCTTGCCGGAGGTCCGAGAGGCGCGCCGGCGGGCGGAGGCCGTCGTCGTTCGCTTCCAACCCGTACCGCGACGAAGCGCGGGGGCGTGCAAGGTGCGGCCGTGACCGCACGGCGCGCCCCGTTGCCTGCAGGCGATGAGCCTGCAGTCCTCAGGATCCCGGCGAACGAGGCGGCGGAGCGGGCAGTGTTGGGCGCGGTCCTTTGCGATCCTTCCTGCTACCCGCGGGCGGCCGCGGCGGTGGACGCCGCCGACTTCTACAACGAGGCGAACGGCCGCATCTTCGACGCCTTCCGCGCCCTGGTCGAAACGGGCGCCGAGCCGGATCCCGTGACGCTCCCGGCGCAGCTCGAGCGGGACGGGGCACTCGAGCGCGTCGGCGGCGCGTCCTACGTCGCCTCCCTCGTCACAGAGTTGCCCGACACCGCCAACGTCGAGCACTACGCCGCGCTCGTTCGCGCTGCGGCGAGAAAGCGGCACTTCCTACGGCTCGGCCAGGACGTCATTGCGGCGGTTGCCAGCGAGAACGGTAAGTCCGAGGCCGCGCTCGCGGCCGTCAAGGCTGAGCTGGCGGCGGCGCTCGCCGAGGACGCCCCCCCGGCCGCACCAGCGTTCGGCGACGCCTGGCGCCAGGCCGACATCGGCGAGCTCACGAGCCCGCCGCGCCGGCGGCAGTGGCTGCTCACGCTGCCCGAGACTCAGGGAGGCCATGGGCTGCTGCCTCGCGGCAAGGTTGGAATCATGGCCGCTGAGGGCGGGACCGGAAAGACCACGGCGCTGGTCGCCCTGGCGGTCTCCGTCATTACTGCGCGCCCTTGGCTCGGGCTGTACCAGGTGCCTCCGACCGTCACAGGGCGCGTGCTGCTCCTACTCGCCGAAGAGGACAGCGACGACGTGCACCGGCGACTCTGGAAGATCGCGGAGGCGCTCAGGCTGACCGGCTCAGAGCGGACGCTGCTCGCGGAGCGGCTTGTCGTGATTCCACTCGCGGGCAGGCCGGTGGCGCTCACCGCCGTCTCGGGCGGCGGCCTGGTCGAGACTCCCCTCGCCGCCGCACTCCGCAATCGGTTGATGCGCGATGCCGGTGAAGACGGCTTCGCTCTCATCGGCCTTGACCCGCTCTCGCGGTTCGCCGGCGGCGACGTCGAAGGCAGCAACGAGGCCGCAACCCGGTACGTCGAAGTGCTCGAATCGCTCGCGGCGGCTCCGGGCCACCCGACCGTACTCGTCTCCGCGCATTCGTCCAAGGTGGCACGGCGGCAAGGTCAAGCCGACGTCCGCGGCGTGACGGGCCTATCCGATGCTGCGCGTTGGGTTGCCACGCTACGGCGTGACGGCGAGGAAGTTCGCTTCGCGGTGGCGAAGAGCAACTACTCCCTACCGTGCCCTCCCGCGCGCCTGCGCTGGCGTGACGAGACCCTCGAGGTGGTTTCCGGTGCGGAGATCCTCGATGCCGCGGCGGCTGCGCGGGCGGCGGCGGGCGCCGAGCTCGACGACGACGTGCGTCGAGTTGTCGACGTCCTCACCCGCGAGGGCGCGATGACCTCGCGCGACACGATCGCCCATGCGGCCGGGCTCCGGCTGGCCCGGGGCAGGGCCGCAATCGACCTCGCGATCGCCCGCGGAATGGTCGCGCAGGTCGGGACGGATCGGCGCCGGACGTACAGCCTTGCACCCGGGGATGTGGCGCACACGTCCCCCCCACACCCCCCCCATCCGTCCGGGACGGACGGACGGCTCGGGGCCTGTCCGTCCCGGACGGATCGGGACGGACGGGGGACGGCGGGACGGATGGACGGCTCGGGACGGATCGGGACGGACGGACGGACTGCCGACGATCCCGGAGGACCCAAGTGAGAGGCCGCCGCCCTTCGAGGGGATTCACTGTCCCGCGCGGATCGGTCCCTCGTGTTGACGTACACGCTTGCAGACAGAGGGTTGCATCGCGCCTGCCAGGTCCGATGTTCACCCGCTCAACCGCGGTTCAACCACGGCAGCCCGCGCCGAGACCGCGGGCATGGAGAAACGATGGCCCCCACGAGTGAGATCCCGCCGGCGCTGCGCGAAATGATCGAGAGGCCGGCCGCGTGGGCCCGAGTGCGCGCCCTGCGGTGGGGGCAGCTGCAGGCGGCACTCGAGCACCCACACCTCAGCGCCGAAATCCGCGACGGCGTGATCGGCGACCTCGAGGACGTCGGGGCCTTGGCCTTCATGCGGGCGCACCCCAGCGAGACGCTCGGCGACGCGCTCGAGCAGCTCATCGCAAACAGGAACTGAACCGGCCGCCGGCGGCCGTGACGCTGGCAGGGAGGCAACATGACGGAAGTTGAGAGAATCGAGGCCGAGATCGCGGCGTCGACCCGCGAGCTCAAACGGATCAAGGCCGAGCTGTCCCTGGTGCAGGTGAAGTCCTGGCGCGACTTCGTTCGCTTGCCATGGGCCGAGCAGCAGCATCTCGAAGCGCTCGCACCAGACACCGTGGCAAAGCTGAAGCGCGACTTCTTCGATCCGTTCCAGTCGGGGAGGTGAGGCCATGCAAGCCCCCACACCCCCGCGGAACTTCGAACCGCTCGGCCAGGCGCTCATCGGCTCCCCGGGCCCGGACTTCAGACCTGAGGGTAAGCCGGAAGAGCGGCGCTTCAACGACGCGAAATACGTCGGCAAGGTTCAGAGCTTCACGAAACCGATCCGTCGCGTTGAGCCCGGCGTGTTGCTGACCGGGATCGAGCGGCGCCGCGTCTTCGTGGGCGGCGTGCCGCCGGGCCTGCTGCTGCCGCCGGTGGTCCTGTCGGCGGACTTCTCCCCGGGTTGGCACGCACAGGGTGCCCTCTTCGATCGCGAGCTCGTCAAGGTGGACAGTCGCCTGGGTGGCTGGCCACCGGAAGGGGAGCCGCTCGCCGGTTACATCTGGTCGCGTCAACCGATCAAAGCGCCGGAGGCGTGGCCCGTCGTGACTTGGGCGCTGGCCCTCGGGTTCACGGCCGAAGAGCTGAGCCTCTTCGCGAGCGCGCCGGGGTGTTTGGGCGTGCTCCGCGAAGGCGCCTACGCGCAAACCTTCTCGCGCGTGGCCCTACTGAACCCGCGCGACCGGCTCGCCGTCTTCCGCCGGGCGGTCGGGGTGTTGCCGGGCTATTCGAAGGCCGACGCCGGCGGTCCCTACGCGCCGGAGCTGTTCGGCGAGGCCCTGCTCGAGGCCGCGACCGCGGCCGATGTCCCCGGCCTGCTCGCGCTGGTCGCGGCACTCGCCGGCGAGGACGCCCCGGCGGCCGCCGCTGGCGGTGCGGCGTGATGAACGCCGGCCTGCCGCTCTGGCGCCTTGCCTCGCGCCGCGGTTTCAGGCGCGCAATTCGCCGCATCCTCGCCATCACGGCGACAGCACACCAACGCCGGCGACCTCGCAAGTTGCACGGCGAAGGCGTTTCCAGGGAGGTACTGTGACTTCGAAACAGGCGATCATCGGGCAGCAGCTCACGCTGTACGACGGCAGCAAGGTCCAGGTGACGGCGGCGCCGGGCTTCGCCCTCGGCGACGACCTCTTCCTCCGCCTCACGACTTGGCTCCGCGGCCTCGTGCAGGCGGCCGACGGCGAGCTCAACCTCACGACGCTGGGCCCGTGGCTCGCCGGGCCCCTACCGCGCCTGCAGGACGTCCTACTGTTCGTCCTGCGCACCAGCAACCCCGACCGCGAGATTGACGTCGAGTGGTGCCGGGCCCACGTCTTCGCGCCCGACGTCTACGCGATCCTTCGCGCCTGGATCCAGGAGAACCGCCTCGAGGGCCTGGTCGCGGACCTCAAGCGGCGGGCGCTCGCGATCTTCGAGGGCGCCGCCGACGTCGCCACCACGGCGGCGCGTAGACCGGCCCCTGACCCGCCCGGAGGTGTCCAATGAACGAGCCGGTCCAAGACATCAACCTGGGCGACCTGGTCGCGGCGTTTCGCCTCGACCTCCAAACCGGTTTGAAACAGCTCTACACGCTCGGCACCGCCATGAAGGACGTCGAGAACGAAGCACAGGCCAGCGCCGCAAAGGTGGCCGAGCACTGGCAGGCGCTCGGTGAGAAATTTCAGACCATCGGGCGCGGCTTGAGCATGTTCCTGACCGTCCCGCTCGCCGGCGCCGGCGTCGCGGTGACGAAGTTCGCCTCCGACCTCAACGAGTCCATGAACAAGGCGGAGGTGGTGTTCGGCAAGGCGGCCGGCACCGTCACCGCGTTCGCCGCGAACGCGGCCCGCGACCTCGGCATGTCAACCCGCTCCGCGATCGAGGCCGTCGGGACCTTCGGGAACCTCTTCAAGGCGATCGGCATCGGCGCTGACAAGGCGGCCGAGATGTCCACGGGTATGGTGAAGCTCGCCGCGGACCTCGCCAGTTTCAACAACATCAAGCCGGAGGAGGCGCTCGAGCGGCTGCGCTCGGGCATCGTCGGCGAGGTGGAAGCACTCCGTACGCTCGGCGTGAACCTGAGCGAGACGACGCTGAGGACGGAGGCCCTGCGGCTCGGCTTCAAGGCCACCGGCGCCGTCCTGGATCCAGTCGCGAAGACCCAGGCCGCCTACAGCCTCATCATGAAGCAAACCGCTCTGGCACAGGGAGACTTCTCCCGCACCTCCGACCAGCTTGCGAACAGCACGCGGATCGCGAAAGCCGAGCTCGAGAACGCCGCGGCTACCCTCGGCCGAGTCCTGCTACCGCAGGCGGCGGCGGCCGCCGGCAAGGTCGCCGAGCTCGCCCGCGAGTTCAACAATCTGAGTCAGTCGACCAAGGACCTGGTGGTCTACGGGGGCGGCGTGGCGCTGCTCGCCGGCCCCCTCCTCAACGTGATCGGCAAGCTCATGACGCTGGTCGCCGCCGGCGAGCTCGCGCGCGTCGCGATGGCGACCAAGGGCGTGGCGGCCGCTGAGTCCCTCGGCGGGGCGGTCAAGCTGCTCGGAACCGCGACCGCCGGCGCCGTCGCGCAGTGGGTCGTGCTGCCCGCCATCGTTGGCGCCGCCTCCTACGCGGTAACGCGCTTCCTCGCCGACGTCACCGGACTCGACAACGTGCTCCGGGAGAAGGCTCAGAAGCCGCTCGCCGAGCTCGCCGCCATCCTCGCCAAAGACGAGGGGCGCTTTCAGGAGATGCGGGCGCAGCTCGAGCACCTCAAGACGCAGCTGCACCTGACGGGCGACGAGTGGGACGTCAACGCCGTCCGCTCGGAGGAGAGCTCGCGCAAGCTCGCCGTCGCGATCACGAGTGCGACCGCGCTGGTGGCCACAGGCATGGCCGAGCAGCGGGCTCAAATCGGGACCACAGTCCCGCAGGTCGACCGGCTCCGTGGCGCCTTCGACCAGGTGCGGATCGCGCTCGAGAACGCGAAGAAGGCCGGCTCGGTCACCAAGTACATCGAGGACTCCCTGACCGGCATGTACGGCGTGCTGAATGAGGAGCAGGCCAAGGGCGCCGCGGCGAAGCTGGCGGCGGACTTCGCGCTCATCATGGTCAACGGCGGCGGCGCCGGCCAGGCGGCCGAGGCGTTCGGGCCCCGCGTCACGGACCTCATGACCAAGTTCAAGGACCTCGGCGTCGCGGTCCCCAAGGACCTGCAGGCGATCGCGGACGCCATCGCAGAGAAGAACGAGGGCGGGAGCACATGGGCGATCGAGCAGCTCCGGAAGAAGATCGCGCAGGACCTGCCAGGCGACGCGGCGCAGGCCGCGATCGCTCTGCAGAGCTCGCTCGGGGATGGGATCCGAAAGCTTGCCGAGCAGTCCAAGGGCTCACTCGACAACATCGCCACGGTGATTACGAGGCTTGGAACCGGCGTCACGGACAGCCTCGCCAAGACGGCCACCGACGCCACGACCAACCTGCAGGCGATCGAGACCGAGGCCAAGCGGATCACAAATCACCCCTACGAGCTCGAGGTGAATGTGAAGCTCAACCAGCAGCGCTTGCTCGAAGCGCTGCAGGCTCTCGGAATCGAGACCCCGGGCCTGGACAACACGAGCGGCAGGACGCGGCCGTAAGTGGCTCGCCCCTGTTCGGTTTGCCGCCATCCCCGCCGGGCGGAGATTGACCAGGCCCTGGTCGCTGGCGCTTCGTTCCGGGACGTTGCGGGACGCTTCGGAACGAGCAAGAGCGCCCTCGAGCGCCATCGTCGGGAGCACTTGTCGACCGCGATCGCCAGGGCCCATGAGGAACAAGCGGCCACCGAGGCGACGCACGGCGAGGCCCTTGATGCGCTGGTGTCCGAGCAGGCGGCGCGCGCCGATCGTCTCTTCGTCGAGGCCGAGCGGATCATGCGCGCCGCGCGGCGCCGCAAGGATCCCGACACTGCGCTCGCCGCGATCCGCGCGGCGGCGATCGCTTTGCGCGAGGGCACGAGGAATCAGGCCCTCCGGGCCACGCTGGCGAACGCCGGCGAGGCCAAGGCGCGGGAGGAGCGGCTCATCGCGCTCGAAGAGGAGCTCCGGAGCCTGCACCATGCCGTCTAGGGCCCGGGTTCTCCGCTCGCTGGCGAGGATGGGCGGCCTGCTCGGCAAGGTGCACCCGGCGCCGGGCGCCCCCCAGGCCGCCCCCGAGTGCGGGTTCCTACCCGATGGCAGCTTCGAGATGTTCGTACGGAAGGCGGGTTCGACGCCGGGCAGCAACGCGCCGCTCGTGCGGATCACGCTACGAGTGAAGCCGGGGCTGCCGAATACGGACACGTCGGCGCTTCCCGGAGAGGAGAGCGAACATGGCAGCCAAGGCGAAACCGACCACACGGAAGCGGGCAACGCTGGGGGACCTCCTCAAGACGGAGGCGCAGCTGCAGGCCAAGGAAGCGGATCTCCGGGTGATCATCCGGCGGGCCCGCCGCCGGGGGCCGGAGGCAACGTTGGCGTTGTACGTTGAAACGCTCGACATGACCCTCAGCGAGCTCGAGTCGCGCGTTACCGTCGTGCGGTGGTTCCACCGCATCCTGCGCGACGAGCTGACAAGAGCGTGACCTGATCACGAACGCACCTGTGCCGCGGCCCCCTCTCCGCGGCGGTATCACCCCCCGGGCGCTCAGCGAAAGGGGCGCTCCGGGGGCTTTTTCTCCGCCGGCGCTAACGGGACATGAGATCCCGCGGCGAACGGTCGCGGATGGCCGCGTAACATCCGTAGCCCAGTGACTTGCAGCGCGAGCGCCGTCCTCCCCGCTCGCCGTTTCAACCCCCGTTCAACCGCGGGGCTCCTAGCGGTCGCTTGTTCGCGTCTGGCGGTGTGGGTTGGCGCTTGACATTCCGTGAGGGTTGACCGATACTATACGCGAAAGGAGACGGCATGACACGAGAACGCTTGAGTGCGGCGCTCGAGGAACTCAAGAGCCAACCCGTCCGCAACAAGCCGCTGTCGCTCCGGCTCAGCGGCGAGGAACAGAAGCGCCTATACAAGGCGGCGAAGCTGCAGGGCATCCCGCCCGCCTCCCTCGCCCGCGTGCTCATCGTCACGGGCCTGGCTGACCTCGAGGCCCTGCCGAGGACCTGAGCCATGCTCACCGGCAAGGGAATCGTGCTCTCCGCGGCGCTGGCGGCCTGGTCGCCTGCGCAGTGGCGGGCGTGGCAGGGGCAGCTCGAGGCGGCCCGCGCGCACCCGCGCTGCCACACCGCGGCCGACGTCGAGGCCGGGCTCAAGCTATGGCGGCAGTGGGCCGCCGACGCGGGCATGACGGCGGAAGAGCTGGCGCCGGTCTTGGGCCGCCTGGTCGGATGCAGCGGCGAGACGGTGAGCAGGGCGCTAGCGGGAGCGTAAAGGAGAGGAAGATTATGGCCGACAACGAGAATCCAGCAGCGCAGCAGAAGGACGAACTGGTCGCGGTCCGGCGGCAATGGAACGACTGGCGCATCATCGAGGTCCCCGCCTCGGCGCTTCGCGACTTTCACCTGAGGGATGAGTCCGGCGGCGTCCACGCCAGATCACCCCAGCCGTTTCTCCATGCCCGGCTGTGGTGCACCGCCATTCCCGACGGCTCAGACTTCCCACACTCTTGCCAGCACGGGGAAGGGCCGCACGAGATCGTCGTCTGCATCGTGCAGAAGGACAACTCGAAGGCGCTCTATCGACGCCTTCGGGAACAGGCTCGCTAAGGTCAGGTAGAAGCGCCCGCCCCGGTTCGCTTGGCAGGGTCCCGGGGCGGGCAAGAGCATCGCGCAAGGTGTGTGCCAGGCGGCGCTCCATCGCTATGATAGCGCCGCCACGATCGGAGGGCATCGTGGCGAGGGGAACCAAGCCTCAGGCACGGCAGGAACGGGTTGCAGAGCTGCGCGCGGCGATCGGCGCGATTCAGAAGCAGCCCCAGCGCGGCGCCCCGGCGCCGGCCGACCCGCAGGAACGGGCGATCGCCGAGGGAACTACGCCGGTCGCCTATCGTGACCTCATGGGTGCGTACCACGTCAGTCAGCGCCCCCTTCTTTCCTACGTTGCGAACTGGCGCCGCCTCCTGTGGGCTGCAAGCAAGGAACTCGGCGAAGTGATGACGGACGTCGACAAGGCCGCGATCGTGGGCATGACCGGCCCGATGGTCCCGTTTCACGACCTCCGCGGCACGGCCACCCTGCCGGCGAGTTACCTGCAGCCCCTGGCCATCGAAAAGCTTGCCGTTGAGAAGCTCGCAGCGATCGCCGATCGCGCCTACGCGCTTGCGGCCGGCCTGGACGAACTGATCGAGCCCTACCTCGAGGACCGAAACGGCCTGCTCGAAGACCTTGATGAGGGCGACACGTGGGAGGACTTTGAACCGGACACCATCGAGCCCGTGACGCCGGACGGCTATCTCACGATCGCCAGCGTCGATGCCCCGAGTGCCCCCGGTGGCGTGGGTGTCGTGCGGACCTGGTCTGCTGACGTCGAAGCGAGAGCTGGAGCGAGATAGGAGGACACCATGGCAGAGGACCAGAAACCAAAGGACGGCGGCGCGGCTCCCGTTGAACCGGTGCAGCGCTACGCCTATACCGTGCGTGAGGCGGCCGCGGCCCTCGGTCTCGGCCACACGCTCACCGGCGACCTGGTGCGCGCGGGGCGGATCCGCGCCGTGCACGTCGGCAAGCGGATCCTCATCCCGCGCTGGGCTATCGAGGAGTTCCTGAAAGAGAACGCGGAGTGACCGGCGGCGCCGGTGATCGTACCGGCGCTCGAGGATTCCCCCCGCCTACGGCTCTCACTCCTCCGGCACACCCATCGCGATGCCGTGCTCGATGTCAGGCCGCAGATCGTCTATCGCGGCGGCCTGGTCGGAAACCGGAAAGATTGAGATCATGGCACCGAGGGTTTGCGCCAGAAACGACGCTGTGTCGCCGAGGTCCTCGGCGGAAACCGTGTGCTTGTGAAGGGCCTTCTCGACCTCCCGCGCCAATCGCTTCCGTACCTCATGCTCGGGCAGTTTCGACATCTCGGGATCTCCCTTCTCCGCCAGGCGGCTATGCGATCCGGCCGGCGGGTTGAACCGGGGTTGAATTCGATTTCCGCCAAAGTCCCGTGTGGCTCGTAAGTCTTGGTGCCGGAGGAGGGAGTCGAACCCTCACACCCTTGCGGATACGGGATTTTGAGTCCCGCGCGTCTGCCATTCCGCCACTCCGGCCCATCTCAACGACCGCGACGCCGACGACAGCGGAGTGTAGCAAACGGTCGGCCCGCTCATCACCGCCCGGTTACTCGCTCGGCGGGGGGGGCGGCGGGTCTCGCCAGATGGCGGGGTTCTGAGTCGCGCGTCTGCCATTCCGCCACTCCGGCAACCTGAAACCTCGACAGCAGCGCAGCGCGTGGAGTGTAGCAAACGGTCAGCCCGCGCATCACCGCGGGGGGCTCAGTCAGCGCGGGGCCGGGGGGTCTCGCCAGATGTCGGGGTCTTGAGTCGCGCGTCTGCCATTCCGCCACTCCGACCCATCTCAACGACCGCGACGCCGACGACAGCGGAGTGTAGCAAACGGTCGGCCCGCAGACAGTGCTCTCGCGAGCGCCGGGGAGGCCCACCACCGCGAGCGGGCCGGATGACCGCTCCATCGAAGTCAGGGCGCCGCAACTTGGGGCGCGCAGCCACGCCGCCGGAACCAGCGGCCGGTGCCCGATCCACGGGGGCAAGGCCGGCGTTTGCAAGCAAACGCCGCTACAGATGCAACAGAAACGCGCCCAGCGGGCGCGCCCCGTGCCTGACCCGGCCGCGCCGGCCGCAGGCCGCGCGGCCACAAGCGCCCCCCTCGAAGACGAGAACGAAACCGATAGGCAGGGCGCCGGCACTTGGGGCGTGTAGCCGCGCCGCCGAGAGTGGTAGGGGCCGGTGATCACACTTTGCTGCCGGCGGCCTGACGAGGAGGTCCCCATATCGCTCGGCCGGCGGCCCGGCGCTGCCGAATCCTAAGCAAAGTGTGATGCCCGGCCCCTGGCTAGGCGCGCGAGCCGGCCGAACCGGAGTGTAGCCGTAGGCTACATGAGGATTCGAGCCGGTGAGCGCAACGACGCAGACGGTCCGCTATCGGCGGCGCCCGCCGGCGGCGCCCAGGCAGGGAAGTTCTTCTACAATGGCGGAATGGCTACGACTGTCGAACAGATCCACACCGCGCTCGCCAGCGCCTACCCCCTCATCATGGTCCTGTCCAACGAGGAGGACCGCATCGAGCGGTTGATCCAGCGCTTCGCCGCCGGCGCCAAACCGCAGCCGCTGCCGGTCGCCACCTGGAACTGTCTCGACGGCCTCTCCGGCCAGCCCGGCACCGAGGACCCGATCGCCGCGCTGCGTTGGCTGGAGACGCAGGGGCCGCGCGGTTTCTACGTCTTCAAGGACCTGCAGGCGCTGTTGCCGGGCAACCGCCCGCTGCTGCGGCGCCTGCGCGACACCGCGGCCGCGATCCGCAACACCGGCCGCTTTCTCTTCACGCTCGCCCCCGAGGGCGAGGTGCCGTACGAGATGAAGCCTCTCACCTACGTCGTGACCTCGCTGTTCCCCGACGAAAGCGAGGTCGGGGCGGTCGTCGCCGCCGTCCTGCAGCAGACCGGCCGGACGGCCGACCCCGATCGAGCGCAGATCCTGATCGGCGCGCTCCGGGGGATGTCGCTGCTCGAGGTCGAAAGCCTGCTGCGCCGCCTCCTCGCCCGCCACCAGGCGGTGGACGACGCCTTCATGGCGGAGGTGCTCGCCGAGAAGGAGCAGATCATGCGCAAGGAGGGGATCCTCGAGTTCGTCCCTCCGATCCGCGCTCTCGGCGACCTCGGCGGCCTCGACCAGCTCAAGGTGTGGGTGCGGCAGCGCGCCTCGCTGTTCACGCCGCAAGCGATGGCGCAGGGGCTGCCGCGGCCCAAGGGCGTCCTGCTCATGGGCATGTCCGGGTGCGGCAAGTCGCTGGCGGTGAAGGTCATCGCCACCGAGTGGAAGCTCCCGCTCTTCCGCCTCGACATGAACCTCGTGTTCGCCGGGGTACAGGGCTCGCCGGAGTGGGTGTTCCACCGGGCGCTCGAGGCCGTCGAGGCGGTGGCGCCGGCGGTGCTGTGGATCGACGAGATCGAGATGGGTGTCGCCGGATATGCCGAGGGCCAGACCGGCTCGATGACGCGCATCTTCTCGACGTTCCTGACGTGGATGCAGGAGCACCGCGCCGACGTCTTCGTCGCCGCCACCGCCAATCGGATCAACCTGCTCCCCGCCGAGATCATCCGCAAGGGACGGTTCGACCAGGTGTTCTTCGTCGAGCTGCCGAACGAGGAGGAGCGCAAGGAGATCCTCGGCATCCACCTGCGCGCCCAGGCGCTCGACCCCGGCAAGTACGACCTCGTGCTGCTCGCCTCCGCCGGACGTGGCTGGAACGGGGCCGAAATCGAGCAGGCGGTGGTCTCGGCGCGCATCGCGTGCAACGCCGAGGGCCGACCGGTCGAGGAGCGCGACCTGCTGATGTCGATGGGGCAGATCGTGCCGCTCTCGACGACGATGTCCGAGCAGATCAAGGCGATCCGCTCGTGGGCGCGCACCCGTGCGCTCCCCGCCACCACGCCCGGCCGCCCCGAGATGTGACCGGAGGGGACGAGCGTCGACGGGAAACGAGACGAGGCTCTCGCCGTCTCCCCTTTCCCTCTTGACCTTCCCCTTTGACCTCGTCGCGCCGACCTACCTGTTCACGGGCGCCGTCGGCTCGGGAACGGGAGTCAGCGAGGAGGTGCCGCCGGGCGGCGGGAGCACGCGGTCGCCGAGCAGAATGACGCTGGCGCCCGTATCGGGGGCCGTGAGCATCCCGGCACACGGGCGCGGCTGGCCGCCGCCGTGGGTGCCGAGCAGGTCGAGCACCCACTTCTCCTCGGCGTGACGCGCGCCCCGGAGTCGGCCGCCGGCGCGCGGCACGGCGACGCAGAACAGCAGGTCGCCCTGGCCCGTGCGCGCGATCCCGGCGAGCACGGCGATGCCGCCGTCGGTGGTGGTCAGCGTCCCGGTCTTGCCGACGACGGCCGTCGTGTTGGGCCCGTCCGCCAGCTCGGGAAACTGGTGGGTCACGGTGCCGGGGTCGCACCCGGCGACGGGGAGCAGCGACTCGACCGAAAGGTGCAGGCGCTCGCAGGTCTGTTTGAACTCGCGCAGCAGGCGCACGATCAGACGCGGGGTGAGACGGTTCTCGCCGAGCCCCGAGGCGGTCTGCAACTCGACAGCCCCACGCGGCACGCCGCACCGTTCGGCCACGAACGCGGCCAGGTCGTCAACCGACCCCACGCTCGCCGCAACGCGCTCGATATCGTTGTTCGAGTAACAGTTGAAGCGGCGCAGGATATCCGCCAAAGGTTGCGAGCGATGGACCACGAGCATCTCGCCCGGATCCGCTTCGCCGTCGACACCGGCGCCGCCCGCGACGACGACCCGGGGGGGCCGCGCGACGTCGAGACCCCGGCGGAGCGCGAGCTCGCGCCACGCCGCCCGGGTCGCGCCGTTCCACCGCCCAGGGTTGAGCGCCTGGCGCAGGCGGGTCGCCATCAGGAGCCCGCGCTTGATCGGGTCGGGTTGACGCCCCTCGGATCCGTTCTCCCATCCCATCCAGAACCGCCGGTTGACGATGACGGCGCCGGTGACGCGGTCCACGTTCAGCTCGTTGAGCGCCCGAGCGACGAGGAAGGCGTTCTCGACGTGAAAGTCGGGGTCGCCCCCACCCTGCACGACGAGGTCGCCGGTCAGCACCCGCCGCGCCGGGTCGATGGTCCCCCGGGCGAAGAAGCGCGTCTCGAAGCGGAAGTCGGGGCCGAGCCGCTCGAGCGACCACAGCGAGGTTGCGATCTTGACCACGGATGCCGGGTTGATCGGTTCGTCGGGCTGCCGCGACTCGACCGCCTGCCCGTCGAGTCGCTCGGCGTACCAGACCAGGTTGACCGGACGGCTGACCCGGCGCCGGTGCGGCACCGGGCGCGCACCTTCCGAAACCGCCGCGGCGAGGGCGATGCAACCGAGGGCGAGAGCGAGCACGCGCTTCACAGCCGGGAATTGTACCCGACACTGCCGCAGACCGTGCGATCCCTGTCACTTTCGGGGCGGCGGCGGCCCCCGGGGCACGGCCGACCGGCGCGCGCGACTGGCAGCGGCCGGCGAGTTGCGGTAGGTTGGAGCCCCTGGGCGGAGGCGGCATGAGCGATATCGACGAGTTCATCGCGGCACGGCGGGCGGCCAACGCTGCGGTCCTGCATCAGGATCACCTCGGCATCAAAAGGTTCTTCAACCTCGACGACGCCGCCTATCGGGACGAGGCCCTCCCGGGCCGGATCAAGGAACTGCTCGGCCTCGTCGCATCGCTCGTCCTGCGCTGCAACGACTGCGTCGATTACCACCTGATCCAGTGCGTCAGGACCGGCTGGACGACGCCCGAGATCGTGGACGCCCTCAACGTCGGCCTCGTGGTCGGCGGCTCGATCGTGATCCCTCACCTGCGCCACGCGGTCACGACGCTCGACCAGCTCGGCGGCCGCGGGGATATCGAGCTCTAGCGCGGCCGCCGTACCGGCGGACGGATGAGGGGGCGGCGGAATAGCGCGAACGCGGCCGGTGTTGCGACAACCGTTGGGGGGCGGGCACCGTGAGTTCCGAGTTCGAGCTGCTGGCGCGTTGGTCGCTCGCGGTCCAGCTGGGGACCGCGACGCTGCTCGCCGCCTTCTTCGTCGCCCTCACACGCACGATCCGCCTGCAGGAAGTCCGCCTCTGGGCGGCTGCGTGGGTCGCCGACGCCGGGGCGGTCGCCCTGGCGTTCCTGGGAACGGTCTTCCCGGCCGAGCCGGTGGTCCGCCTGACGGTGATCGGCTATGTCGCGCTGAAGACCGCCTACGTCCTCCTGTTGGTGACGGGGGCCCGCAACCACATCGAGCCGAACGCGGCCCAGCCCGTCGGACGATGGCGGACCGTCACGGCGGTCGCCGTGTGGAGCCTCATGCTCGGCCTGCTCGCTCCGACTCGGTGGTCCCTCCAGCTCGGCGTGTCGCTCATGGTCGGGACCTTCCTCACTTCCGGCGCGGTGTGGGTGCTGCGCCGGCCGCGCGGTCCGCGCTCGCGGTGGCTGGGTTTCGCCCTGCTTGCGGAAGGGGTGCTCTTCCTCCAGAGGGTGCCGCTTCTGCTCCCCACCCTGTGGGGCGGCGCGCCGCTCGCCCGCCAAACCCCATACGCCTCGTTTCTCGACGCCGGAGCCGACCTGTTCATGGCGTTGGCGATCCTCGTGGTGATCGAGGGATCGTCCTCGCAGCACCTCGAGCACCTCAACCGGGAGCTGCTCGAGTCCCAGGATCGCCTGCGCCAGCTCGTCGACCTCGACCCGCTGACCGCGCTGGCGAACCGGCGCCGGCTGCACGACGAGATGGAGCGGGTGCGCTGCGCCGGCGCGGCCGTGATCTTCCTCGACATCGACAACTTCAAAGAGATCAACGATCGCTTCGGGCACATCGCCGGCGACGCCTGTCTGCTGCGGGTCGCCGCCGCGCTCCGGACGAGCTTCCGCAGCGACGATACCCTGTTCCGGCTCGGCGGCGACGAGTTCCTCGTCATCGCGCCCGGGCTCGATCCGGAGGCCGCCGGCGCGCGCGTGACGAGGTTGCGGACCGACCTCGCGGCGGCCGAGGACGGCCCGCCGCCGTGCCGCATCTCGGTCGGAATCGCCAGCCTGGCCCCCAGCGGCGAGCCCGAGGCGGCACTGCGCGAGGCCGACGACCGCATGTACCTCGAGAAGCGCCGGCGCAAGGGCGAGGAGCGCCCGCGCGGTGCCGCCCACGGCGCCGCCGTCTGACGGCGGCGGTCGCCGCCTACGTCCCGGCCCCGTCGTCCGGCTGCAGGCGCAGGTCTGTGGCCGCCGCGCTGACGGCGGCCTCGTACGTCTCCCCCTCGGTGCGCACCCGCAGGCGGTCGGTCGCGGCCAGCGCCAGCATCCACCCCTCCCAGCGGACCGGCTCCCCCGTCGTCGCCCGGACCACTCGTCCTTCCTCCACCGCCCGCGACGCGGGCTCGAGGGGCACCTCGGCCAGCACGCGCTCGAGCGCGCGCATCAGCGCCTCCGCCGCCGGGTCGAGGAACCGGGTGTAACGGTGGGACAGCGCCGCAACGTGGTAGTGGCTGGGCCGGAACACGATGCCGTCGAGGGCGAGCGTCTCGCTCACGACGACCAGCCAGCCGAAGATCTCGCGGAGCATTCCGAGCCCCGGGTGTTGTTGCCCCGGCAGCGGGGCGCGGGAACCGCTGAACGGCTCGCGCGGGTTTTGCAGCAGCAACCACTCCACCTCCAGCACCTCGCACCCGATCACGGCGCGCGCGCTCCGGTGCACCCGCAGTTCGACGAGCAGCTCGCGGCGATCCGGACCGCCGAAGATCTTCAGCGTCTGCCCGAGCGGGTGTTCGAGTTCGAGGTGGACGACCGGCGCCTTGAACCCGCGAGCGCGGAGCTGCTGCAGGATGCCGAAGCGCTCGAGGAGAAGCTCGATCCCGACTTTCGAGAAGTACTCCAGGAACCGGGTGTGGCGCGGCACGCCGGGGAGGATGCCGACCAGGTCGTCCTCGGTGAGCTCCCACCCGCCGTGGCCGCTGGTCGAGGTCAGGCGCACCGGGTCGAGTGTCGCCTTGATCTGCCGGAAGCGCATCAGGGTGAGCTCCTCGTTGTCGGGGGGCTCGATCGCCGACCCGGTGAGGAGCCACGCGAGGAAGCGCGCGTGGTGGCGCCACGAGGCGTCGCCGTACCCGCCTCCGAGCACGACCACGAGGCGCGCGCCGTGCCGGCGCACGAGGTCCACGACGAAGCGGTCGCGGGCGAAGATCCCGTCGGCGGTGACCTTCCAGTTGCCGATCGCGTCGTCCTCGGCGACGTCGCAGCCGGCCACGTAGACCACCAGGCCGGGGCGGAACGACTCGAACACGCCCGGCAGCGACTTGAGCAGGGTGCCGAGGTAGAGTTCGTCGCCGACGCCGCCGCCGAGGGCGATGCTGGTGGACGCGACCGCCGCGGTGTCGCCCCAGTGCTCGTTGTGCACGGAGAAGGTGTGCACCGTCTGGTCCGCGGCGAAGATCTCGCGCGTGCCGTTGCCGTCGTGGAGGTCGAGATCGACCACCAGCACTCGCTCGGAGAACCCGCGCTGGCGCAGCCGGGCGATCGCAACCGCCACGTCGTTGAAGACGCAGAAGCCCATCCCGCCGCGGCGCCCGGCGTGGTGGAAGCCGCCGCCGAGGTTGATGGCGGCGCAGCGGGCCGCCAGCGCCCAGCGCGTCGCCTGGATCGTGCCGCCGGCCATGAGCCGCTGCAGGTCGAGCACCTGGTCGAGCTCGTCCTCGCTCACCTCGAGCCCGAGGATCCTGGTCAGCGTCTCCGGCCGTTGCAGCGCCTCCAGGTACTCGGGGGCGTGCACCAGCAGCACGTTCTTGAGCGCCGCCGGCTGCGGCGCCGAGATCTCCTCGCGGCGGATCAGCCGCTCGTCGACCAAAAACGCCAGGATCCGGTCCGCGCGCAGCGGGTCGAGCGGAACGCCGGTGAGGTTGCGCTCGTACGCAGGGTCGTAGATGAACCGTACGGCGGGAGGGTGCGCCGCGTAGCGCAGGCGCCGCCACTGGCGTCGCACCGCGCGGCGCAGCCCGCCGGGTGCGCGCTCGCCTTTTCCCTGCTCCATTGTCTCAGTATAGGCGCGCGCGAACACCGGGCGGCCGTGCCCCCTGCGGAACCGACGCCGGAACCCCCGGACTGCAGGTGGCCGGCCGAGGTCCCGGCTCACCCTCGATCAGAGGAAGTCCGAGCAGGAGAGATAGTAGCCGCACGCCTGGTTGGGGCAGATCAGTTTGCAGGAGCGGTCCGTCAGGGACGCGCCGCAGTTGGGGCAGATGCGCAGCGCCTGGCTTCCCGCACCCTGCCGGGGCGGGGGCTCGGCGTCGTGACCTGACCCGCCGTCGCCCGCGCCGTCGTCGCTCTTCATCCCATCCGGACGCTAGCCGGAACTCGCCGCGCTGTCAAGAATGCGTCTCAGGCGATTCCCCTCCGCCGCGGCAGGCCGGCGCGGCCGGGTCAGTGCGCCGCGGGCACCAGCGTCGGGGCGCCCGAGCGGGCGTCGATCACCGACGCGAAGGCGAAGAACGGAACCGTGCCGGTCACCTCGGCGCGCACGTGTTCGCCGCGCGAGACCCCGAGGGCGTGGAGGGCGTCGTCGAGCTGGAGGTAGCCGCCCGGCGCGAGCCGGTACGACTCCTCGCCCGCCACCTCGCCGCGCTGAAGGTAGAGCCGAACGTGCACCACGCCGTTCTCGGCGGAGGGGTTGAACAGCGAGATGTTCGTGCGAAACGCCGGGGTGCGGCGCAGGCCCACGAGTTGGGCGATCTCCCCCGGCCGCGTCGCGGCGCTCCTCGGCATCGCCGGCATCCCCTGCCCGAACGACCCGCGGCCGGCGGCGTTGAAGACCCTGGTGAAGACCACCACGCCCGGCGTCGCGATGAAGCGGAGGACGCCGATGCCTCCCTCCGGGACGAGGTCGTTGCGGTAGATCGTCGCACCCGGCGGCAGGTCCTCGGGCGCGGGGTCCGCGCGCAACCCTTCGATGTTCGGCTGTCCGGCCGGGAGGAAGACCGCCGCGTACGAGCCCGTGTTGACCGTCGGGTTGCTGATCCAGACCTCGGTGTTCCACCACGCGCCGTCCTGACCCTGACGCTGGGCCACCATCGGGACGAACAACTCCTCCCCGTTCGCCAACCCGCAGGCGGCGATCGCGGCGAGAACGAGCAGGAAGCGACGCATCATTGACGATGAGGATACGTCCCTCGTGACCGCTGCGCAAGGCGTTCGCGACCGGCGTTCGCACCCGCCCCGTCGAACCGTCCGCGTCCGTGCCGCAGGCACGGGACCCGCACGGCGGGGACCGCAGGGCGCGCCCGGTTCGACGCTGTGCTACGATCCGCGAGGTCGAGTCGCGGCAGTAGGTTACGGCGGCCGACGCCGCGACGCCCGGGTCGCCCGCCGCGTCGAGGATGGGAGGAGGAGAGCCACAGATGGCGCTCGAACTGGTCACCGCCGGCGAATCGCACGGCCGCGAAGTGCTGGCCGTGCTCTCGGGCATCCCGGCCGGCCTCGGCCTCGACCGCGAGGCGATCGACCGCGAGTTGGCGCGCCGGCAGCACGGGCACGGGCGGGGCGGCCGCCAGAAGATCGAACACGACCGCGCCGAGGTGCGCGGCGGGTTGCGCGACGGCGTGACCCTCGGCTCGCCGCTGGCAATCGCGATCACCAACCGCGACTGGGAGAACTGGTCGAACGTGATGGATCCCTGGGGCGTTGACCCGGCCGCGGCCGCCAAACGCCGGCTCACGGCGCCCCGCCCCGGGCACGCCGATCTCGCCGGCGCCTGGAAGTACGGCCACACCGGGGACCTCCGCAACGTCCTCGAGCGCGCCTCCGCGCGCGAGACCGCGGCGCGCGTCGCCGCCGGCGCCGTGTGCAAACAGCTTCTGGCCCGCTGCGGCTGCGAGATCCGCTCCGGCGTGCTCGCGCTCGGCGGCGTCACGTTGTGCGAGGGAGCGCCGTCGTTCGCCGATCTGGCGCAGGTCGACGACGGCTCGCCGCTGCGCACCGTGGCCCCGGGCCGCGAGGACGAGTTGGTCGCCCTGGTCGACGGCGCCAAGCACGCCGGCGAGACGCTCGGCGGCGTCGTCGGCGTGGTCGCGCGCGGCGTCCCGCCGGGACTCGGCTCGTACGCCCAATGGCACGATCGCCTCGACGGGCAGCTCGCGCAGGCGGTGATGGCGATCCAGGCGGTCAAGGCGGTCGCGATCGGCGCCGGCGTCGAGACCGCCGCGCGGCCGGGCTCGCTCTCGCACGACCCGATCCTCCCCGGCCGACACGGCTTGCGCCGCGGCTCCAACCACGCCGGGGGGATCGAGGGCGGCGTCTCCAACGGCGAGGAGATCGTGGTGCGCGCCTTCATGAAACCCATCGCGACGCTGCGCGACCCGCTGCCGTCGGTCGACCTCGCCACCGGCGACGCGGCCCGCGCGGCGTACGAGCGCTCAGACGTCACCGCGGTGCCGGCGTGCGGCGTGATCGCCGAGGCGGCCGTCGCGTTCGTCGTCGCGCGGGCGCTGCTCGCCAAGTTCGGCGGCGACCGCGTCGAGGACACCGTGGCGGCCGTCGCCGCGTATCGCGACCGGCTCGGGAAGCTCGGTCCGGAGCGGTTTGTTGCACCGTGACGACGGGGGCACGATGAGGATCAAGCGCGCGGCGAAGTACGGTTTCTGCTCCGGCGTCCGCGTCGCGGACATCAAGGTGAAGCGGTTCGCCCGCGGCGGCGGCCGCGGCGCGATCCTCGGGCAGGTGGTGCACAACGAGCGCGTCGTCGAGGAGATGGCCGCCCTCGGCGTGCGCACCGTCAAGACGATGGACGACGTGGCGGACGGGGTGATCGTCTTCTCCGCCCACGGTGTGCCGCCCTCGTTCCACGGCGATGCCCGGCGGCGCGGCCTCGAGGTCCTCGACACCACCTGCAAGTTCGTCTACGACATCCACCACGCGTCGCAGCACGCGCGCGCCGCCGGTGCGCACCTGGTCTTCATCGGCGACCCCGGCCACCGCGAGGTGATCGGCTACACGCACGACCTCGATCCCGCCCTCTACCACATCGTTCACACCGTCGCACAGGCGCAGGCGGTCGACTGGTCGCGGTTCGCCGCGATCACGATCTTCTACCAGACGACGCTCAACGCCGAGGAGTACGAAGAGGTCGTGCGCGCCATCGAGCGGGCCAACCCGAACGTGAAGCGCGCCGACACGATCTGCTACGCGACCAAGGAGAACCAGGATGCGGCGCGGGCGCTGGCGTCCGACCCGGAGGTGGACCTCGTCCTCGTCGTCGGCGGCAAGCACTCCGCCAACACGCGCCACCTGCACGACATCTGCGCGCGCTTCAAGCCCAGCCATCTCGTCCAGGGGGTCGAGGACCTCGACCCGGCCTGGCTCGAGGGCGTCGCCTGCGTCGGCCTCACGGCGGGCGCTTCGACCCCGGACTACGTGATCGACGAGGTCGAGCGGCGCCTCCTCGAGTTCGCCCCGCAAGCGAGTGGAGAGTCGGGGGCGGAAAAGGAAGAAGGGTGAGGGGCAAGAGAAAGGCGGCAGCGGCGCAAAGGAGCGCGGGATGGTCTTGCGCCTCTGCTGCGCAGCCTCTCAGCCCTCCCGCGTCCACGTCCTTGCCGCCCACAATCCACGAACCACGACCCACGGCCTCTGCCGGCCACTGGCCGCGCCTCTTCTTCCCAATTCCCTTTTCCCGCGACTACCCACTCGTCACTTGTCCGGCTTGAACAGGTACGCGCACTCGAACAGCTGCGGCTCCGAGCCGGCGCGGCAGACCGCGTACTTGCAGCGCTCGCCCGCCCAGATTGCGGCGCCCCCCACCTCCCCGGAACGGTTGACCGCGTAGAGCAGGAGGTTGTTCTTGGGCCGCCCCTTGGCGTCCCTGAGGTAGTCGAGCTTGGTGTTGCGCACGACGCGCTCGAGCGTCGCCAGGCACGCCGCCTCGGGCGACCTCCCGTTGCGCATGAACTCCACCACGGTGTGGGCCCCCGCGGCGATGATGTTGCTCTCGCCGTGGCCGGTGCCCCCCGCCGAGCCGACCTCGCCGTCGCAGTACAGACCGGCGCCGACCAGCGGCGAGTCGCCGACACGTCCGGGGAGCTTGAAGAACAGCCCCGAGGTGGTGGTGCAGCAGCCGAGCTGCCCGCCCGCGCCGCACGCCGACAGGTGGATCGTGCCGGTGGGGCGGAAGTAGACGTCGCCGTACTTCTTGATGAACCACTGGATGTCGGGGTCGTCGATCTCCTTCGGCTCGGGGAGCCAGTCGTCGTTGGCCGACAAGTTCTCCTTCCAGTACAGCCAGATCTTGCGCGCCCGCTCGGTGAGCAGGTTCTCCTCCGGGAAGCCGTGCGCCCGCGCGAAGCGCAGCGCGCCCTCGCCCACGAGCAGGATGCGGTCGGTGCCCCGCATCACCTCCAGCGCGACCTGCGCCGGGTGCTTGATGCGCTCGAGCGCCGCGACCGCGCCGGCGCGCATCGTGACGCCGTCCATCACCGCGGCGTCGAGCTGCACGACGCCCTCCTCGTTGGGGAGGCCGCCGTAGCCGACGGTCACGTCCTCGGGGTCGGCCTCCACCAGTCCGACGCCGGTCACCGCGGCGTCCACCGGCGACGCACCCGCGCTCATGCGCTCGACCGCGAGCTTGACCGCGTGCATGCCGTTCATCGAGGCGACCGCGACCGGGCGGATGAGCAGCGGTGGCGCCGCCTGTGCGAGCGCTGGGCCGACGGCCGCGGCGACGGCGGCGGCCTTGGCGGTGGTGGCGATGAGGTCGCGGCGGGTGATCGGGTCTTCGGGCACTGGGAGCCTCCTCGGCAACGCCGGCTCAGGATACCCGTTCCCCGTTGCCCCGGCGCTGCCGTCCGGCTACAGTAGCGTCGTGCTGCGCCTGATGGTGGTCGTGTCGCTGATCGCGCTGGCGAGCGCCGCGTGCGCCCATGCGCCGCGCTGCGACCGGCTGCTCGCCGGTGGCGTCGTGCACGTACCCGGGGGGCCGCAGCGCCTCGAGATCGCGATCGCCGACGGCCGCATCCTGGCACTCGTGCCCCCGGCCGAGGCCGCGCCGTGGCGGCGCGCCGCCGCCGAGGTCGTGGACCTCGCCGGTGCGCAGGTGTTTCCCGGCATGACCGAGAGCCACGGCCATCTCGTCGGGTACGGCGCGGCTCTCGAGCAGGTGGACCTCGACGACGCGGCCAGCCTCGAGGAGGTCGTGGCCCGGGTGCGGCACGCCGCCGCGAAGCTGCGGCCGGGAGCCTGGGTGCTGGGCCGCGGCTGGGACCAGAACCTTTGGACCGACAAGCGCTTCCCGACGAACCGGTCGCTCTCCGCGGCGGTGGCCGACCACCCGGTGCTGCTCGGCCGGGTGGACGGGCACGCGGCGCTCGCCAACGCCGCCGCCATTGCCGCCGCCGGGATCACGCGGGCGACCCCCGACCCGCCGGGAGGCCGCATCGTGCGCGACGCCGCGGGCGAGCCCACCGGCGTGTTCGTCGACGCCGCCGCGGGGTTGCTCGACCGCGCCGTGCCGCCGCCCACCGCCGCCGACATCGAGCGCCGCGTCCTCCTCGCCTGCCGGCACCTGGCGGCGTTCGGCATCACCCAGATCGACGACGCCGGAACGGCCGCGCCCGAACTCGCCGTGCTGCGCGCGATGCACGCCGCCGGCAGGCTGCCTCTGCGCGTCTACGTGATGCTCGACACGCACGACGACGGCTTCCTCGACGGCGAGCTTGCGGCCGGCCCACGGGTCAGCCGCGACGGGATGCTGGCGGTGCGGGCGGTCAAGCTGTTTGCCGACGGCGCCCTCGGCTCGCGCGGCGCGCTGCTCTCGGCGCCGTACAGCGACGATCCCTCGACCCGCGGGATCGAGGTCACCTCCGAGGCGCGCATGGCCGACGTCGTCGGCCGCGCCGCGCGCGCCGGCTTCCAGCCGTGCATCCACGCGATCGGGGACGCCGCGGTGACGCGGGTGCTGGACATCTACGAGCGCGAGCTTGGCGTCCGCGGCGACGTCCTGCGCCCGCGCGTCGAGCACGCCCAGATCGTGCGTCCCGAGGACGTGCCGCGCTTCGCGCAAGAAGGTGCGATCGCCTCGGTGCAGCCGGCGCACTGTATCGCGGACATGCCGTGGGCGCCGGACCGCCTCGGGCCGATGCGGATCGCGTGGGCGTACCGCTGGCGCTCGCTCCTGGACGCGGGCGCCCGCCTCTGCCTCGGCTCCGACGTCCCGGTCGCGAGCCCCGACCCCCGCCTCGGGATCTGGGCCGCGGTGACACGACGTACCCCCCAGGGGACACCCCCGGGCGGTTGGAATCCGGCCGAGCGGCTCTCTCCGGCCGAGGCGCTGGCCGGCTACACGAGCTGGGCCGCGTTCGCCGCGTTCGAGGAAGACTGGCGCGGGCGTATCGCACCCGGGTTCGCGGCCGACCTCACCCTGCTCGATCGCGACCCGACCGCCGGCGACCCGGCAGCGATCTTGCAAGCCAAGGTGCTGCGCACCGTCGTCGCGGGGCGCGATGTCTTCGTGGCGGGGAGCGGGACGTGAGGATCTCAGGGGTGTTCATCATGCTCGCGCTCGCCGGAGGCTGGTCGTGGGGTTGCGGCGGCGGGAAGACGACCGACCAGGAGGCGAGGTGGGCGGCGCTGCGCGATGAGATGGTCGCGACCCAGATCGCCGCCCGCGGCGTCCGCGACGCCAACGTGCTGGCGGCGCTGCGGTCGGTGCCCCGCCACCTCTTCGTGCCGGCGGACGTGCGCGCCGAGGCGTACGCCGACCATCCGCTGCCGATCGGCGAGGGACAGACGATCTCGCAGCCGTACATCGTCGGCCTCATGACCGAGCTGCTCGAGGTCAAACCCGGCGACCGCGTGCTCGAGATCGGCACCGGGTCCGGCTACCAGGCGGCGGTGCTCGCCGCGATGGGATGCAACGTCTACACGATCGAGATCCGCGTGCCGCTCGCGCGCGAGGCCGAGCAGCGCCTCGCATCCCTGGGCGTCAAGAACGTCCACGTGCGCACCGGTGACGGCTACGCCGGCTGGCCGGAGGCGGCGCCGTTCGCCGGGATCATCGTCACCGCGGCCCCCGAACGCATCCCGCAGCCGCTCCTCGACCAGCTCAAGATCGGCGGCCACATGGTGATCCCGGTGGGCGCCTTCTATCAGCAGCTCAAGGTCATCACCCGCACCGGCACGGCCGACTTCCCCGAGCGCGACGTCATCCCCGTCCGCTTCGTCCCGATGACCGGCGAGGTCGAGCGGCGGCCCTGAGAGACCGGGGCCCGTGGTCCGTGGTCCGTGGTCCGGAAAGACCGTGGCCCGTGGTCCGTGGTCCGTGGTCCGGAAAGACCGTGGTCCGTGGTCCGTGGTCCGTGGTCCGAGAGAGACAGGACGTCAGTAGCTGGGCCAAGGTGGACGGCGCGTAGCCCGCGCCGCCGCCAGTGGGCCTATGGCAAGGCGCGCAAGCCGGTCGCAGCAGAGTATGGCCGGAGGCCACATGAGCATGCGAACCCGCGCAGTGCAAGGCAGCCAGAGCCCCGGCACCGGCGGCGCCCAGGCTCAGCGCGTAGGGGTTGGGGCGGGGGTGGGGGTCGGGGGTTCCTGGATCACCGCGCCGTGGTCGGCCACGATCCGCCGGTACCAGGCCTTCGGGTACTCCGGGTGCGTGACGTTCCCCTGGCTGTCCTTGACGTTGCCGTCCATGTACTTGACGAGCAGATCCTCGCCCAGCTTCCGCCAGCGCTTGTGCACCATCTCCCCCTGCGCGACGGAGTAGCGGGTGAGGTAGTCGCGGGCGAGCGCCGGCGCCTGGCCGTAGAGCGCGAGCGCGGCCGCGTCGATCCCGGGCTGGTCGGCGATGAAGCGGCCCTCGAGCTCGCGCTGCACCTGCTGGATGTCCACGATCATGTCGGAGTAGCGGGAGTAGGCGTAGTTCGCGACCCAGTTGAAGACCCAGAACGCGGAGTCCCAGGAGAAACGGCGGAGGTCGGCGACGCCGACCGCGAACGGGTGCGGCACGGCGCGGATGCCGCAGTACATCGGCGTCCACACCGTCGAGTAGGTGTCGTCCACGCCGAACCAGAGCACCCCGCCGATCGGGTCGGGAAGGGTCGACCGCATCTGCGCGATGAACGAGAACCCGGTCTGCTGCGTCGAGATCGCGCGCTCGTGCACGTACTTCTTGCCGTCCACCTCCCACTCCATCGGCCGCCACCGGTACGGACAGGCGAACGGCCCGGCGCCGACGTCCTTGGTCATGTCGAGGGGGGTTCCCTCGAAGTGGTCGCGCATCAGCGCCATGGCGTCGGCGAGGCTGAGCTTCTTGTCGGGCTTGATCCAGAGCGGCAGCGGCGCCGGCACGCCCTTGGCCGCGTCGAACGCGAGGTTCGCCGACGGTGCGGCGCGGCGGAACATGCTCCACACCCGCGCCTCGCAGAACCGCAGCGAGCCGAAGTCGGCCGGCGCGTAGGTGTCGGCGAACGAGAACTCCTCGTCCTTGCCGGAGAACCACCCCTTCGCCCGCGCGAACGAGATCACGTCGGGGGCGTACAGACAGGTGGCCGGGTCGTGCAGCGGGAAGGTGTGGATGCGCGACTGGTTGGCGTGACCGGAGATGAACCCGTCGGGGATGCGGCGCGCGACCCAGAGCGCGCCGAGCCCGTCCTCCCCCTTGCCGATCATCTCGAGGATCCACGCCTCGTTCGGGTCGGCGACCGAGAACGACTCGCCCTCGGAAGCGTAGCCGTACTCGGTGGCAAGGTCGGTCATGACCTTGATCGCTTCGCGCGCGGTCTTCGCCCGCTCGAGCGCGATGTACATCAGGGAGCCGTAATCCACCACCGCCTTCTTCTCGGGCTTGGCGAGCTCTTCGCGGCCGCCGAACGTGGTCTCGCCGACCGACACCTGGTGCTCGTTGATGTTCCCGACGCGCCAGTAGGTGACCGGGGCTTGCGGAATGCGGCCGAGGGACTTGCCGGTGTCCCAATCGACGACGTCCCGCATCGCCCCCGCCGGGAACACCCCGCCCGGCTGCAGGTAGAGCTCGCCGTAGAGCTCGTGCGAGTCGGCTGCGTACGAGATGAACGTGGAGCCGTCGGCCGACGCGCCCTTCGTGACGATCAGGTTCGTGCACGCGCTCGCGGAACGCGGCGCAAGGGCGATCAGGGTCGACAGGCCGACAACGGCGGCGATGCCTCGTCTCATGGTGTCCCCTCCCGGGGGTGCCGGCGCTGGGCGGCGCCGCAGGGGGAGCATAGCAGCCTTGCGCGCCGGGGCGCCGGCCCGAGCGCGCGACGTGCGTCGTGTCGGCTAGCGACCGGCGCCGGCGCGGCCGGCGGCGGCGAGGTGCAGGATGGTGCCGTTCTTCCCGACCGCGAACAACTCGTCCGGGGAGGGACCCCATACGCCCATGAGGCCTTGCTGGGACCCGACCGAGACCGCGCGCCATCTCACGCCGTCCCAGTGCAGCAGGCCGCCGGAAAGGCATGCGGCCCAGACGTCGTCACCGCCCGCCCCCCACAGGCGCGCGACATGCTTGGTGGTGCCGCTCGCCGTCGCGTGCCACGCGGCGCCGTTCCAGCGCAGGATCGCACCGCCCGTGCCCGCAGCGAACCCGTCCTGCGCCGAGGCCATCCATATCCCGGTGAGGTGCGCCGTCGTTCCGCTCGTCATGGCGCTCCACGTCGCGCCGTCGTAGTGGAGGATCGTGCCGTTCATGCCGACCGCGAGGACGTCACGACCGGAGACGCCGGACACCCCGAACAGCGGGGCCGCCGTGCCGGTCGCCACGACGGCCCACGCGGCGCCATCGTAGTGCAAGATCTCGCGCTTCTCCGGCCCGACCACGAAAACGTCGCGGCCGGATGCGCCCCAGACGCAGTCCAGGCCCCCGGTGGTGCCGCTCGCCATCGCCCGCCACACCGCGCCGTCGTAGTGCAGGATCACGCCGCCGTCGCCGACCGCGAAGACGTCGGCGGCGGCCGCTCCCCAGATGGAGGTCAGATGGGGCGCGCCCGCGACCGGCATGGCGATCCACGCCCGCCCGTCGTAATGGAGGATCGTGCCGCCATCCCCTACGGCGAAGACGTCGCGGCCGGAGGTCCCCCACACCGCGATCAGGCTCTTCGTGGTCCCGCTCGCCATCGCCGACCACGCGCCGTCGCCGGCGGCCAGGGTCGCCGGCGACGCCGTCAAGAAGATCGTTGCGAGCACCGCCGACGTGGCTCTCCATCCCATGTCTCGTCCCCTCCCACCTTCCGCACGGCGCCCGGCTCCGACCCCGGCCCGCTCCGGCCCGCGGCGTCAGAGCAGCCGGATCCGGATCGAGCGCTCCTCCCGGTCCACCGCGACCTTCCCCTCGCGGGCCAGCCAGCCGAGCGCCATGTACGTCTGGGCGCGCGGCGCGTCCACGCCCTTCTCGAGCGCGGAAAGGCTGACGGGGCCGCTCGCGATCAGGAAGCCCCACACCTTGCCGGCGGTTGTTCCGATCTCTTCGACGTACGTCATGGCCGATGCCTCCAGCAAGACTCCATCTTGATCCACTCGGGGACGCGGCGCAAACGGCCCCAGTGACGCGGCTCACCCGCCCCGGGCGAGGGGCGCCGGCCGAGCGCGGTCACTCGCCCTTGAGGAACAGCGCGGCGAGCGGCGGTAACAGCAGGGGAAGCGAGAACGAGCGGCCGTGGGCCGGCACGGCCTCGGCGCGCACCGCGCCCAGGTTTCCCATCCCGCTGCCGCCGTACTCGGCCGCGTCGCTGTTGAAGATCTCCCGCCAGGTGCCGCCGGCCGGCACCCCGATCCGGTAGCCGAGCCGCGGGACCGGGGTGAAGTTGCAGACCACGAGGACCGGCGCGCCGCCGGGGCCCTTGCGCAGGAACGACACGGTGCTCCCCTGCCAGTCGGCGCAGTCCACCCACTCGAACCCGGCCGGATCGCAGTCGTACCGGTGCAGCGCGGGCTCCTCGCGGTACGCGCGGTTGAGCTCCGCCACGAGCCGGCGCACACCTTCGTGCGGGGCGCGGTTCAGGAGGTCCCAGTCCAGGCTCTCGTCGTGGCGCCACTCGCGCCACTGCCCGATCTCGTCGCCCATGAACAGGAGCTTCTTGCCCGGCTGCGCCCACATGGTCGACAGCAGGAGCCTCAAGTTGGCGAAGCGCTGCCACTCGTCCCCCGGCATCTTGTCGAGCAACGACCCCTTGCCGTGCACGACCTCGTCGTGGGAGAGCGGCAGCACGAAGTTCTCGTGAAACGCGTAGAGCTGGCGGAAGGTGAGCTGGTCGTGGTGGTACTTGCGGTGGATCGGATCGCGCCGCATGTATTCGAGAGTGTCGTGCATCCACCCCATGTCCCACTTGAGGCCGAAGCCGAGGCCGCCGACGTAGGTGGGGCGGGACACCATCGGCCACGCGGTGGACTCCTCGGCGATCGTCTGGACGTCCGGATGGCGGCGGTAGACCTCCTCGTTGGTCCGGCGCAGGAACGCGATCGCATCCAGGTTCTCGCGGCCGCCGAACCGGTTCGGGATCCACTCCCCCTCCTTGCGCGAGTAATCGAGGTAGAGCATCGAGGCGACGGCGTCCACGCGCAGGGCGTCGGCGTGGTACACCGACAGCCAGTACAGCGCGTTCGAGGTGAGGAAGCTGCGCACCTCGCTGCGCCCGTAGTTGAAGATGTAGCTTCCCCAGTCCGGGTGGTACCCCTGGCGGGGGTCGGCGTGCTCGTACAGGTGGGTGCCGTCGAAGTAAGCAAGGCCGTGCTCGTCGGACGGGAAGTGCGACGGCACCCAGTCGAGGATCACGCCGACCCCGGCCCGGTGCAGCGTGTCCACCAGGAACATGAAGTCCTGCGGGGTCCCGTAGCGGCTGGTCGGCGCGAAGAAGCCGGTAATCTGGTACCCCCACGATCCGTAGAACGGGTGTTCCATCACCGGCATGAACTCGACGTGAGTAAACCCCATCTCCTGCGCGTACTCGGAAAGCCGCGGCGCCAGCTCCCGGTACGAGAGCCACCGGTTGCCGTCCTCGGGCACCCGCGCCCAGGAGCCGATGTGCACCTCGTAGATGGAAATCGGCGCGTCGAGGCGGACGGTCGCGCCGCGCCGCGCCATCCAGTCGGTGTCGCTCCACGCGTAGTCGAGGTCCCACACCACCGAACCGGTCCGCGGCGGGAGTTCGTGATGGAACGCGAAGGGGTCGGCCTTGTCGGCGCGGTAGGCGAGGAACCGGGAGCGGACATGGTACTTGTAGAGCGCGCCCTTGCCGATCCCGGGGATGAACCCTTCCCAGATCCCCGACGTCCCGCGCGCGGCGAGGCGGTGACTCTCCTTGTTCCAGCCGTTGAAGTCGCCGCACACGCTGACGGCCTCGGCGTCGGGCGCCCAGACCGCAAAGCAGACGCCGGCCTCCCCGCCGGCGATCGTCGGGTGCGCGCCCAGCTTCTCCCAGAGCGCGAAATGGCTTCCCTCGTTGAAGAGGAAGAGGTCGTCGTCGGAGAGCAGGCTGACGTCGTGACGAACCCCGTCGCCGCGCGCGTTCACCGTCCGTCGCCTCCCGTCGCCAATCCGGTCATGACCTCACGATAGCAGAGGCCGCACCGCCGGGCGGGCGGCGTCACGTCACATCGTCATGCCGACCAGGACTCCGGGCCCCCGCTTCTCGCCCCGGCCGACCGTGAAGCGCGCGGTGACCGTGGACTCGACCTGCGACAGGTCGTCGCGCACGCTGACCGCCACCGTCTGGGCGCCCGGGGTCATCAGGAGCTTGAACACGTAGCTCACGCTCTTACGCAGCGCCCCCGGCAGCTCGGCCTCCGGGATGCGCACCGCGAACACGCGTTTGGTCGGCAGCGTGATGCGGTCGTCGCCGTCCTTGGCCGCCAGCCAGATCGAGATCGAGCCCTCCTGCCCGCCGTTCTTCGGCAGCAGCGCCAGCCTGGCTAGAGGGATCGTCACCATGACCGGCACGAGGAAGACGTTGCTCTTCTGCAGCTCGTCGTTGCCCACGGCGACCCCGGCGTCGAGGCCGTTGGAGCCGGAGTCGTACATCAGCGCCGCCAGGCTCCGGTCCGCCATGCGGTCGTCGGCGGTCTTGTCCAGGTAGTGCCGGCGGTGCCGGACGATCACCCCGTCCCGCTTGACCTTGACCGAGATCGAGTGGTCCTTCCCGTCCCCGATGTGCGGCGCCGCGTAGGCCAACGAGTAGAAGGCGCCGAAGTCATCGACGATGCGCGCGAGGGCGGGCGACGCCTGCGGCGTGCTGACCACGGTCGTTCCTCCGGTGGCGTGGGCAAGGTACTGGAGCGAGTAACCCCGTCCCATCGCCTCGCCCTTCCCCACGCTGAGGTCGGCATCGAGGTTCACCTGCTCGGCGGACAGCGAGCCGCCGCTCCCACCCCCTCCGGTCGCATCGAGCGCGTAGAACGTGACGCGGTCGGCGTTCGCCCGCGCCACCAGGTCTCGGAACTCGGGCGTCACCGACAGGCGGTTGGCTTCGATGGCGGCGGAAAATCCGGGCGCGATGTTCGAGCTCCCGAACCGACTCTCCCAGCGCTCGAGCAACGTCTCGCCCGGCCGCTGCGGGATCCCGTTGCCCACGTAACAGATGACCTTGCGGCCCGGCAGGCCGGCGAGCGTGGAGACGAAGCTCTTCATCGCGGCGAGCATGGCGCGCACCCGCTCGTGCGCCTGTTCCGCCGCGGCGCGCACGGCCTGCAGCGAGGAGAGCGCGTCCTCACGGTCGAAGTCCGACATCAGCGCTCCGCCGCCCCCGGCCGCGCGCGGCGCCGTCGTGCTGCGGCTCATTACCCCCTCGATGAGCGCGTTGCTCAGGTCGGCGCCGACCGAGTCGGTAGGCTCGGCGGCCACCGCCTTGAGCGCGGCGGCGAGCGCCGCGGCGTCGTTCGTGAACCGCTGGCGGATCCTCGCGGCCTGGGCGTACGTCACCACCATCACCTCGGCGTGCGGCAGCTTGAGCGCCGCGTCGATCAGAGCCTGCGCGTGTCGCAGGGCGACGTTGCGCTGCGCCGGCGTGATCCCGGTGTCGTCCACGAGCAGCACCAGGGAAAGCCGCTGCTCGAGGGGCGGCAGGACCGGCTCTCCGGCCTGGGGGGACGGCGTCGCCGCCTCCGCTGCGGTGGCGGCGGTCGCGGCCCGCAACGCAGGGCTGGCGTAAAAGTTGGTCAACACGACGCGGACGCCGTCTTCGAAGACCTCGAAATCCTCAGGCCGCAGGCCCGGCACCGCTTTCCCGGCCTTGTCGGCGACGAAGACGTCGACGTTGATCAGGTTGACCTGCGCCGTGTCCGAGAACGCCCCGACCGGCGCCTTGTCCTGCGCCGCAGCGGGTCGTCCGGCCAACCCGACGACCGCTGCCAACGCCACGGCCACACGCCCGAGGTTCGCTGTCGCCATCCGCTACCCCCTTCGGGTCGCCGGTCGGCGCCCGAGCCGCGGGCGCCCCGAGCGGCCGGCCGGTGTCGAAGAACCTCCGCCAGTCTAAACCGCCGGCGGACCCGACCGTACCGGCATCGGCCGGCGGCGGGGTCGGCCCGGCGGATCAGTAGTCGAGATAGCCGTCGCGCGTTCGAACCGTCAGACCGCGCCCCGGATCACCCTTGACCGTCACGCCGACGGCGTGCCAGGACCCGTCGTGGCGGCGGTCGGCCGGGTAGTAGCCCAGCACGTACTGCCCTCGCAGCTCCGCGAGGATGCCGACGAACGTGGGTTTGATCCGATCGAACGCGGTGACGGGCACGATCCGGCCACCGCTTTCGAGCACGGTTTCGGTCAGCTGCTGGAACTCGTTGCGGTGCGAATCCTTGTCCCGCCACGTCGAGTAGAGGTTCGGCAGCGCCTGGGAATCCTCGCCCTTCTCCTGCAGCCGGATCCAGTAGATGATCGCCTGGCTCGAGCGCGCCACGCGCCGCACCTCGCTCATCGGCAGGGCGCTGTCCGAATCCACGCCGTCGGACAGGAGGATCACGACCCGCCTCCCCTGGCGCTGGTCGGCCTGGCGGAGCGCCAGGTAGAGGTGGTCGTTCAGCGCCGTGCCCCCGCTCGCTCGCACGCCGTCGAGGCCGGCCAGCAGCACCTCGCTCACGGTCGTGAACGGCGAAACGTGGAGCAAGCGATCCGAGAACACCATCAGCTGTCCCTCGTCGAGCGGGCCCATGGCGCGGAAGAACGCCGTCGCACCGGAGATCGCCTCCTTCAGCGGCACGCCGGCCATCGAGGTGCTCGCGTCGAGCATGACGACCGCCGCCAGCGGCGCGTCGCCGCTGGCGAACGTCTCGATCTGCTGGGCCTTCGCGTCGTCCGAGACGACGAAGTCGTTCTTGGTCAGGTTGAGGACCGGGTCGGCCCCCTTCGTGACGCGAACGTAGAGCTGGCGCAGCTCGACGTCCACCTCCTCGTTGGACTGTAGCGCCGGCGTACGGATCTCCACGCTGCCGACGGCGCCCGAGGCGGTCACGGCCTCGGCACGGAACAGGTGCTCGACGTTTTCGTCGCCGAGCATGGTGATGATCGAGAACGGCGGCGCCGCCTTCTCGCCGACCGCCCTGCCGTCGATGAAGAAACGGACGCCTGCGATGGGTTCGGAGGTCTTCACGGCGACGGAGAACTGGACGGCGCCGAAGACCGGCGAGCCGGCGCGCGGGCTCGTGATCTCGACCGCCGGCGGGGCGGCCGAGGCGACAGCGGCAACGAGTATGACGACGGATGCGAGCGTCCTCACGGGCGGTCCTCCTTGACGGCGGCGGCGAGCGCCGCCATTGCCTCCGGGCGAAGTGCGGCCAGCCTCACGCGTGCCGCGTCGAGGTCCTCGTGCGGCCATTCGGCGTAGAGGAACCGGGCGGACGGGGGGCCCCCGGTGGGCCGCCCCACGACCGCGTTCAGGATGGCGAGCGCCTCGCGGTGGTGGCGCTCGCGGTCGAGCGCCGAGGCGAGCAGGATCTGCAGATGCTGGTCCGCCGGCACGTCGGCCGTCGCCGTGCGGAGCATCGCGACCGCTTCGGGCACCTTGCCTTCCGCGAGTCGCATCGACGCCAGCTCCTGCCACGCCACGGCCCGCACCCAGTCGGGGTTGCCGGCGCCGGTGCATGCGGTCAAGCTCGTCTGCGCCGCGTCCAACTGCCCCGCTCGCCGCTGGTTGACGCCGAGGCGCAGCCGCGCCTCACGGTGGTCGGGGCGGATGGCGAGGACCTTGTCGAGCATCTTGATGGCCTCGCCCGGCTGGCTGGCCCGCTCGTAGACGCCCGCGCGGCCCATCAGGGCGCCGACGTCGCCGGGATCGACATGCTGCGCGCGGGCGAACAGCCGCTCGCTGGTCGACCACGACCCGACGGCCTGCAGCTCGCCGGCGAAGACCGCCAGGATCTCCGCCGCCTCGCGCTGGCCCTCCTTGTCCTTCGAGTCGCCGGCGAGGAGCTCCGCCAACTGCTCCACGACCCGCCGCGAGTGGGCGATCGCGAGGCGCGCTTCGTCCCGGCTGTGCTCGCGGTAGAGGTCGAGGTTGACGAGGCACAGGCCGAGTAACGCCCGCGACGAGGTCTTCCGCACGGTGCGGCCGAGCCCGAGAGCGGTGTTCGCGAGACGGTTGAACTCCGAGACGTCGCCGCGGCCGAGCGCCGCGCGCTCGAGGTTGACGAGGGCCCGGAGGGAGGCCGGTGAGTCGTCGGCCGCGACGTGAGCGACGGCGTCGCGATAGGCGGCTTTCAGGTTCGCCGGCGGTTCGTCCTCGGAAACCGCCGCTCCGGCGGGCCGGACTGGCGTCGCGACCATCTCGCCGCCCTCTCCGACCGGGACGCCAGACCAGACGAGGGCGGCGGCGGCCTTCTCCGGCGGCGCGACCCGGAACCGGATCGCGGCCGTCGCCTCCCCGGGTTCGGTCCCCGCACGGGAGCCCAGGACCAGCTCGTGCTCCCCCGCGGCCAGGTCGGCCGGCAGCGTCACGACCACGACGAGACGCTCGAACTCGCCGGCCGGAGCCGGCAGCCGGGTGAGGAGGCGCGCACCGTAGGAGACTTCGGGGCGCCCGTCGCTGCGCCGCAGGCGTGCGCTCATCACCGGGTGGAGCGGCATCTGGGCGCCGAGCAACACGAGCCGTACCGTCGTTCCCGGCTTGAGCACGGGGCGCGTCGAGGGGACGTTCCCATCGCCCGCGAGGGAGAAGGGAGGCGCCGTCGCGCTGGCCCCCTCACCGCCCACTCCGGCGACGACCCACGCATCCTCGGGCTCCGGAGCGACGATGGCGAGCAACGTCGGCGTCCGCATGATGACGGCGTCCGTCGCGTCCGCGCCCATCGGTCCGGTCCCGGTGCCCGCGCCTTGGCCTCCGGGCCCGCCCGCGACCGCGACGAACCCCAGGTCGCCGTGCGACCCGCCCCGCCCCGGCACGGCGGGAACCGGAAACTCCCACATCCCGAACGAACCCGAAACGGGCTCGCGGACGAGTACCCGCAACGAGGTCGGCACCGGCGCGGTGTCCACGAACCCCAGGAACTTGAGGCCGCCGTTCGTCTGCCAGGCGGCCGGGGCCCCCGCGACGCGGATCGCGCACACCTGGCTGCCGACCACCTTGTCGCCGCGCATCCCGTAGACCGCGAGCTCCAGCCCGAGGTTGCCGTCGGTTGTCGCCGAAGCGAGCGTGGGGCCCGGGACGTCGAGGACCCACGGCACGCGTCCCGGCTTGCCGGCGCTGCCGGGCGGGAACACCAGCATCGAGACGGAGATCTGCCCCCCTTGCTGGCCGGAGACCAGCAATGCGGCCGCGCGGCCGGCGAGGCCGCGGAGCGGGGTGACCTCGACCGTGGCCGCCGGCGCCGCCGGAGCTGCGGCTTCAGAGGACGGCTGCCCGCCGGTGGGCGCGGCCGGCGCCGCGGCCGTCGGGACCGCCGGTGGCGGGGAAGGCGCCTGCGAGGCCGCACCAGCCGCGGCTACGCTCGTGAGCACGCCGGAAATCGACAGGATCGTTGCGGCAAGTAGTCTGTTCAATTTGGGACCCCCAGCGCCGGTGTGGCAGGCGCGTCAAGCGCGGTGACGACGGTCGAGGCCTGCAGGCCGATCTCGTCGCGCGCCGTCACCGCGAATTTGCCGGACCCTTCGTCCAACGGTACCCTGAACGTGAAGCCGGCGCTTTGCGTCAGGGCGGTCAAGAGGCGGTCGTTTGGAACACTGACTGGAAAGGGCGTCTTGGCCGACTGGACCACGCGTCCGGTGGCGCCGCGGGCGGCGAGCCAGAGGGCGATGTCGCTCTCCTGCGCGACCGTGCTCGGGGCGAACGCCAGCTTGCCGAGCGGGATCGTCACCGTCACCGCGATGATGTGCTTGCCGTCCTTGGAGCTGCCCTCGGCCTTCGCGGACGCCTGCAGCCCGAACGGGTTCTCGGCGATGCCGAAGAGGAGGGCGGCGAGCGTGCGGTCGGACATGCGGTCGTCCTCGGTCGCATCGAGGAAGGCGGAGCGGGACCGAACCGCCATCCCTTCCCGTTTCAACTTCACCCTGATCGCATGGGTCGAACCGTCGGCGCGGCGCGGCGCGGCGAAACCGAGCGAGTAGGAGCTGCGGAAGTCCCGGACGAGGGACTCGAACGCGCTGGCGGGGTCGATCGGGTTCGTGAACGCGCGGCCGCCCGTCGTCGACGCGAGGAACTGCAGCGCGTCTTGCGCCGAGAGGTCGGCGCCGGTCCCCACCGCGGGTTGGCCCTCGCCGTGCCGCGGCATCGCGGGAGGCGCCCCGACCCGGCCGGCGCCGCCGGCATCCACGCCGTAGATCGTCACGCCCGTGGCGTTCGCCTTGTCCGCGAGGGCGCGCACGAGCGCCGAGATGTCGAAGCGGGCATCCTCCGGACTCGCTGCGCCGGGGCCGGCGTCGCCGAGCGCTCGCCGGAGCAGCGCCTCTCCCGGTCGGATCGGGATCGGGCCGCCGACGTAGATCAGCGCCTTCCGCCCCGGGATCTCCCCCAGCGCGGCGACGAAGGTCGTGAGGTTTTCCACCCCGGCCCTCGCGCGCTCGTATTGCTGGTGCGCGGCGTCGCGCGTCGTCTTCTCCACCGCTTCCCCATCCGCCGCCGCGAGGTCGGTGCGCCGCCCGAGCGGCTGGTCGAGCGCCGTTCCGGGGACCGTCCCCCCACTCGCCGTGCGCGCGCCCTCGCCGACGGCGCCCTGGGCGGCCCTGAGCGCCTTGAGCAACGGTTGGGCATCGCTCGTGGGTCGCTGCCGAACGACGACCGTGAGGCCGCCCGAAGCGACCATCGCCTGCGTCCCCGGCGTCTTGAGAACCTCGGCGAGCATCGCCTGGGCCCCGGCGAACACCGCGCCGCACTGCGACGGGGTCATGTCGAGGCCGTCCACGAAGAAGACGAGGAGCGAAGGCACGCCCGCCGCCGCGTCCTGGGCGGGCGAGAAGTCGGTGATCGCCACCGGCCCCCCATCCTCGAACAGCTCGAAGTCGGCGGCCTGCAGGCCGCGCACCGGCGCGCCGTCGGTCCCGGTCACGAACGCGTCGACGCGCGCGACGTTGACCGCTGCCGAGGAGCGCACCGCGACGGGCGGCGGCGCCTCGGCGAACCCCGGCGTCGCGAGGGCGGCGAGCGCCAGCCCGACGAGCGCGGCGACCTTGATGCCCAGGTGTTCCGTGGTCGAGCTCCCCTCTCTCTGCGGCACGACCGCCCGTTTCGACCGGCGGAAGCCGACTCGTCGACCATACCCCACGCACCGTGAAAGAGCGAGTCGCGCCGCCGTCTCGGTCTCGAATTCGGTCGCGACCGCTATGACAGACGGATGCCGAGCTCCCGCAGCTGCGCCTCGTCCACGGTGTTCGGCGCGTCCGTGAGCAGACAGTTCCCCGCGGTCGTCTTGGGAAACGCGATGACGTCGCGGATCGAGTCGCGTCCGGCCATCAGCATCACCATCCGGTCGAGGCCGAGCGCGAGGCCGCCGTGCGGCGGCGCGCCGTAGCGGAACGCGTCGAGCAGGAAGCCGAACTTGTGCCTCGCCTGCGCCTCGTCGATCGAAAGCGCGGCGAACACCCGGCGCTGCAGTTCGGGGTCGTGGATCCTGATCGAGCCGCCGCCCAACTCGACGCCGTCCATCACGACGTCGTAGGCGCGGGCCCGCACCGCGCCGGGGTCGCTCTCGAGCCTGGCGAGGTCGGCGGGGTTCGGCGCGGTGAACGGGTGGTGCGTGGCGTACCAACGCGCCGTCGCCTCGTCCCACTCCAGGAGCGGGAACTCGGTGACCCACAGGAACGCGTGCGCGCCCGGTGCGATCATGTCCAGCTTGCGGCCGAACTCGATGCGCAGCGCGCCGAGGGCCGCGAACACGACCTTCGGCGCGCCTCCGACCACGACGAGGAGGTCCCCCTCGCCCGCCCCGGCGGCGGCGAGGAACGCCGCGACCCCGTCGTCGCCGAGCGCCTTCTTCGCGGGCGAGCCGTAGCCGTCGGCGGTCTTGCGGAACCACAGCGCGCCGGGCGCGCCGAACGGCTTGACCGACTCCGAGAGGTCGTCGAGCTGCTTGCGGGAGAACGCGGCCCCGCCCGGGATCACGATCCCCTTCACCCTGCCGCCGGTCGCGGCCTTGCGCAGGACCTCGAAGGCGCACCCCGCCGCCGTCGCACCCAGCTCCACGAGCTCCATGCCGAAGCGCGTGTCCGGGCGGTCGGATCCGAAACGCTCCATCGCCTCGCGGTAGGTCATCCGCGGAAAACGGGCGGGCGGGTCGATCCCGACGACCGGGAAGACCTTGGCGAACAGCCCCTCGATCAGCGCGTAGACGTCCTCCTCCTCGATGAACGAGGCCTCGACGTCCACCTGGGTGAACTCGGGCTGGCGGTCCGCCCGCAGGTCCTCGTCGCGGAAGCAGCGGGCGATCTGCACGTAGCGGCCTAGTCCGGCGACCTGCAGCAGCTGCTTGAACAGCTGCGGCGACTGCGGCAGCGCGTAGAACATCCCCTTCGAGAGACGCGAGGGGACGAGGAAGTCGCGCGCGCCCTCCGGTGTCGAGCGCGTCATGACCGGGGTCTCGACCTCGACGAAGCCGGCGTGGTGGAAGTACTCGCGGATGGCGAACGTGATGCGGTCGCGCAGCATGAGCGTCGCCATCATCTCGGGGCGGCGCAGGTCGAGGTAGCGGTAGCGCAGGCGCAGCTCCTCGGAGGCGTTGACGCGGTCTTCGACCACGAACGGCGGCGTCTCGGCGGCGGTGAGCAGCTCCACCCTTTCGGCGATGACCTCGATCTCGCCGGTCGGCATCTCGGGGTTGACGGTGTCGGCCGAGCGCGCGGCCACCGTGCCGACGACGCGCACGACGTCTTCCTGGGAGAGCGCCTCCCCCGCGTCGCGCAGCGCGTCACGCAACAGCACCTGCGCCCACCCCTCGCGGTCGCGCAGGTCCACGAACACGATCCCGCCGAGGTTGCGGCGCCGGCGCACCCAGCCCACCAGCTCGACGCGGCGGCCGATGTCGGCGGCCCGCAGGCTGCCGCAGAACGGCCGCTCGAACGCTCCCATCAACCGCTCGCTCATACCGCCCTCCGATGGCATCGCCAGCGCCGCGATTCTACCAGGGCGATCGGAGGCCGATGGAACTCCGCTACACTCTTGCCATGTGAGGAGGAAGCCACGATGGAGATCGCCAGGCCCCCCGGATCGACCGCCGCTGCGTGTCTGATCACCCTCGCCCTCGCCGCGGGCACGGCGCTCGGACAGGTTTCGTCCGCGCCGCCGCGCACGCAGGATTCCGCCACCCCGGTGCCGATCGGCACCACGACGGTCAAGTTGCCGGAACCGCGCGCCAAGAGCGCGACGTCGGTGGAGGAGGCGCTGCGCGGGCGCCGCGCGCCGCGCACGTTTGGGACGGCCCCGGTGACGCTCCAAGAGGTCGGCCAGCTGCTCTGGGCCGCCCAGGGCATTACCGGGAAGTACGGCGGCCGCGCGGCCCCGTCGGCGGGTGCCTTGTTCCCCCTCGAGGTCATCCTCGTCGCCGCCAACGTGACCGGGCTTCCACCCGCGGTCTACCGGTACCGCCCGACGACCAACGACCTCGTGCGCGTCGCGGAGGGCGATCCGAGGCCCGCAATTGCGGACGCCTGCCACTTCCAGCCGCTCACGGGCGTGCCGGCGATCTTTGTGATCACGACGGTCGAGTCGCGGACCGCAAAGGCGTACGGCGACCGGGCGCCCAAGTACGTCGCGCTCGAGGCCGGCGCGGCATCCCAGAACTTCGCCCTCGAAGCGGTGGCGCTCGGTCTCGGCTGCGGCATGCTGGTCGAGTCCGAGACGGCCAAGTTCGCCCGGGCGATCGGGACGGGGCCCGACGAGACGCCGTTCACGGTGCTCGTCGTGACCCGTCCCGAGCCCACGCCGCGTCCGTGAGGCCGGACCGAACCAATAGCCGTCCCGGCGCGTAAACATTCAGGGCCGGAGGGACGCGATGGCGAAGTTCCTGCTGTGGTTGATCCTGCTGGTGCTGTGCTGGCCGCTCGCGGTGCTGGCGCTCGTGCTCTACCCGCTGGTGTGGCTCGTGCTGCTGCCGTTCCGCATCCTCGGAATCGCCGTCGGCGGGGTGTTCGAGCTGCTGCGCGCTGTCATCACGCTCCCCGCCCGCCTGCTCGGCGGCCCGCGACGGGTCTGAACCGGGGGCGCGCCGCTCCGTCCGCGTCAGTGCCGGAAGGGTTTGCCTTCGGTGTCACAGCACACGGGCGTGTCAACCGAACCTCCGACGCCCTCCGGGTCGAGCGCTTCCTTGACACCCCAGTTCCGGATCGTCCCGTCCTTGGCCACGACGAACGTCCACCGGCGGAAGACCCAGATGGACCCCGGCATGCCGTCGGACCCGGCGACCATCGGCTTCGCCGGCTCGCGCAGGCTGTCCCAGACGTAGACGCTCTCGTCCCCGGCCGGTGGACTCCCCGTCGGCTTCGAGAAGAGAACCTTGATCTTGGCCGGGAGGTTGACGGCCGTCCACTCCCCGGCCGCGGGCCGCTCCCAGGTCGGCGGGCCCAGCTTGGAGATGACCTCGCCGATCGGGCGGCCCCCCCACTCGGTCGCCACCGCGCTTGCGCATCCCCCGAGAAACAGGCAGGACGCCGCGCCCGCGATCGTGCTGACGAAGCTCGTGGCTCTCATGGTTGCCTCCGATCCTGCCAATCAGAATGCATACGCCGTGCCGGGAGCAGGCCGCGTCTCAAAATCCGATTCGAGCTCGGACCGTCCTCTCGGGAGGCCGGCCTCGTCCGACGGCCCAGTCCGGCCGCCGCCGCGCTTCTACTGGTCCTGGCGGTTGTACGAGGTGATGATGCCGTCCGCGTTCACGGTCATCATCCGGACGGTGGTCCTCATCTCGCGCGACGTCGACATGCCGCCTATCCCGGGGGAGTCGGAGTACGAGTTGTGCGTGAACTTCCAGACGTACACCTTGCCGTTTGCGTCCGGAATGACCCGGGTGGGCGGGCCGTAGCGCGCGATCGCCTCGTCGATCTTGCGCCCCTCCCACTTGGGTTCGGGCTGCAACGTGGCGCAGCCCGCGAGCACGCCGAGGACCAAGACCCCCGCCACGAGAGACGCGATTGCACGCCGAGTCGTCATATGGACTCCCCCTGAACGCCCAATCACTGTACACGGCGGCCGGCCTGCGAATCAAGGAGCTGGAAACGCCGTGCGGCGGCGCCGCGGCGGCCGCTTCACTGGTCGACGAGGTTGTACGAGGTGATGACGCCGTCCGGGTTCACGGTCATCATCCGTCTCGTGACGTGGGTCTCCCGGGTGGCGCCCGGAAAACCGCCCATCCCCTGCATCGTGTGTCGCGACACCCAGACGTAGAGCTTGCCGGCGTCCGAAGGCGTGACCTTCGTCGGCGGCCCGTACGCGGCGATGGCCTCGTCGATCTTCCGCCCCTCCCACTTCTCGGGCGGCGCCGAGGCGCAGCCGGCCAGCAGGCCGAGGAGGAGGGCGCACGTCGCGAGCCCGGCGATGACGCGTCGAGAGGTCATAGGGAGTCTCCAGTGCGGCGATTCTACGCCGGCCCCTTTGGGGCCGACCGCCGCGCAGGCGTCAGCCCGCATCGGG
>SCRJ01000197.1 GCA_004298115.1 Acidobacteriota bacterium | reverse complement strand
GGCCTGCCGCCGGAAGCAATCGCCGCGCCGCAGTAGGGGCACCCCTACTCGACGCTCACGCCGCCGCCCGACTGCTTGGCTCGCATCAGCGCGGCGTCGGCGATCGCGAACAGCTGCGCCGGACTCTGGACGCCCACACCCATGCAGCCGATTCCGACCGACAGCGTCACCGGTGGGGGCACGGCGCGGGTGAGTTCCCTCGCCACCCGGCGCGCCGCCTCCCCGGGCGTGTTCGGGAGCACGACGAGGAACTCGTCGCCTCCGTAGCGGGCCACGATGTCGGTCGTGCGCACGGCGCCGCGCAGCGCGGCGGCCACCGCCGCCAACATCCGGTCGCCCTCGAGGTGACCGTAGCGGTCGTTGAACACCTTGAAACCGTCGAGGTCGACCATGAGGACCGAGAGCGGATGGTGGGCCCGCCGGCTGCGGGCCATCTCGCGGTTCAGGAACTCCTCGAGGAAGCGCCGGTTGTAGGCTCCGGTGAGCGGGTCCGTGCGCGCTTCGGCACGATCGCTCGCCGCCAGCCCCACGTCGTAGTTGACGATCACGGTGACGACCGCGAGGATGATCACGCGCGTCACCTGCAACTCCCACGTGAAGCCGCCGAACACCGGATCCGGGCGCGCCGTCATCTCGACGTGGCGCCAGGCGACCGCCATGAAGACCACGAACGCGTATGCGGCCGGCACCGACCAGGTGACGACTCGCGACACCAGCGGGTCGCCGCGCAAACCCGCGGCGATCACGATGAAGAAATAGTAGAAGAAGAACGGCTGCGAGTTGGTCGCCACGATGGCGCGGTTGGCGACCACACACCCCAACAGGTACGCCGTCACCGCGATGAAGTCGAACCCGGACACCCACAGCGACACCCGCGGGTCCCATGGAACCCACGCCAGGTAGAGCTGGAGGGCCAGCCCGCCGAGCAGGAAAACGCCGAGGACCGCCAGCGCCAACGCGTCCTCGGGCCGAGCGGCGCCGCCGATCCTGCCGACCAGGATCGTGAGCGCCAGGCTGCCCAGCAGCGCCAGCCTCCAGAGGTTCAGAAACCGCTCGAGGTCCTTGCCGCGCCGCCGCACGCGCCGGGTCACCGGGAGAAGGCGCGGGCTGGAGTCGCTTTCCAGCGTGAGAGTCATCTGGTCCTCCTGGCACGTCCGCAGGGACGACGCGAGGTGCGAAGGGTAGACTCCCCAGGTGCCGACTGGCAAGCGCTCGGGCGGTTCGACCGCGGTCGAACCGCCGTCCGCCGGATCCGTCGTGGGCCGCATCGGGCGCAGCCGCTACCGCGGCCCGGGGCAGACGTCCGTCTCGCTGCAGTGCGCTCGGATGAGCGCCAGCAGCTCGCGGTGCACGCCCGGCGTGGCCGCGACGACGTTGCCGCGCGCGAAGATCTCCCTTCCGCCGTCGAGATCGGTCACGACGCCGCCGGCCTCGCGGACCAGCAGGGCGCCCGCGGCGATGTCCCACGGCGACAGGCAGAACTCGAAGAACCCGTCGAAGACCCCGGCGGCGGTGTGGGCGAGGTCGAGCGCCGCGGCGCCGGGGCGGCGGATCGCCGCCACCCGCAGGAACACGTCGCGGAAGACGGCGAGGTAGAGGTCGAGCATGTGGTGAACGCGAAACGGGAAGCCCGTGGTCAGGAAACCGCCCGCCATGCCCCCGCGGCCGCTCACCGCCAGGCGCCGGCCGTTGCACCAGGCGCCGGCGCCCGCGGCCGCGGCGAACATCTCGTCGCGCATCGGGTCGTAGACCGCCCCGACCAGCACCTCGTCCCGCTCGACGAGGCCGACCGAAACGGCGAAGTGGGGGAACGAACGGACGAAGTTGGCGGTGCCGTCGAGGGGATCCACGACCCAGCGGGCGCCTTCGGCGCCGCTGGCTCCCCCTTCCTCCGCGAGGACGCCGAACTCCGGCGTTTCGGCGCGCAGGAACGAGATGATGACGTCCTCGCTGGCGCGGTCCGCCGCGGAGACGAAATCGTTGTGCGCCTTCTCGCTCACCTGCCCCGGGGCGAGCGTGCCGAAGTACCGGCGCAGCACCTCGCCCCCGCGCTGGGCCGCGGTCACGGCGACCGCGAGGAGACGGCGATCGCTCATCGCCTGCCCGGCCGCCCGCAGGCCGGGCGTTTCGCGGCCCGAACGTCCGTCCGGAAATGTCACGGCGCCGCCTCCGGTTGGGACGTGTGGATGAAGGAGGAAACGTCTCTGCGCGAGGAGGGCGAGCGGCTGCGCCGGTTGCGGCTGCTGGTCGACGTGACCGCCCAGGTGCTCTCCGAGGACGAGAAGCTGACGTTCTGCGAGGCGCTGCGCCTGGTGGACGCGGCGCGCACCGCGGCGCTGCGGCTCTTCCCCGACCGGAGCGACACCTTCGAACTGGTCATCCGGCCGCGCCTGGACCGGATCATCCTCGAGCGCTTCCAGCTCCCATCCCCGAATCCGGTCAACTGACCCCCCGGTACTCGGGGTAGGTCGCCATCTCCTGCTTCGTGGGCTGGCCCTCCATCTCGAGGGTCACCTCCTCGCCCGGTTTGACGTCCACCCCCGGTACGCGCACGACCAGGTGGCCCGGCGGTCCCGGCGTGACCTCCGAGACGGCCGCCCGGCCGGGCCGTGGCGGCAGGACCTTGAGCGTCCCCGGCTTGATCTGCGCGACGTCGAGGGTCAGCGGCATCACGAGGCGATCCTTGCCGTCGGGGGCGGTCACGTGCAGCCGCATCGTGACGGCCCGGAGGCTCTCGTTACCGTCGTTCGTCACGGTGAGGTCCATGACCAGCACCGGCTTGCCATCCGGGTCCTTCTGCATCTCGAACCAGTTCGCCGCGACCTTGTGCAGCAGGCGCAGGCGGGTCACGCGCTCGAGCGGGCGTTCGACTCGGGGCCGATCGCATCCGGCGAGGAGAGCGGCCAGCGGCACGGCGAGGGCGGCGATGACCCTCCACCGCGCGCTCACAGGCCGACTCCCGCGCCCACGAAGAAGCTCGTGGCCGCGCCGCGCCGCGCCTCGGCGACGACGTGGAGGAGCGGCAGCAGCGCGAACCTCGCGCCCACCGCCCCGGTCCACCGCTCGGCGCTCACCCGGTGGCGCATCACGATCGGGTCGCCGAACACGGCCTGGGCGACGGTCCGCCTGAACCCCACCGCGGCGTACGGCGACACGACGAGGAAGCCCTTCGAGACGACCAGCTGCGCCTCGCTCACGTCGAGCGCGACGGCGGAACCGTCGAGGCGCGAGTAGGCGAGCCGCAGCGCCGCTGCCGGCGCCAGGACGCCCCCGTCCCAGATCCCCCAGCGCGCCTCGCCGCCCCAGAACCTCTCCCCGGCGACATGGCCCACCTGCGCCCCGACGTCGAGGCGCCATGGGAGCCCCTTGCGCACGATCCCGCGGTAGCCGGTGAGGACCCCGCCGAACGTGCGCGCGTCAACCCCGCCGTTGCGCCACCAGTGCGCGCCGGAATCCACCTGCGGCCCTCCCGCGGCGGCGAGCACCTCGAAACCGGCGGCTCCGGTTGCCGCGGCCGTCCCCAGGTTCGGGAACGAGATCGCGTCGCCGAACGCGTCCGCGAGGTCGCGGAAGTCATCGGGCGTGAAGGCCGGGGAGAACGTGAAGCCGCCGGCGCCGGCCGGCCCGGCGAGCAGGACGGCCAGGATCACGAACGGTAGGAACCGTCTCATCGCCACCTCCCGGTGGAGTGTACCGCGGAACGCCGGCCCCATCCGTGCCGGCCTCACCAGAGACGAGCGAACAGCTCGTTGGAGACGAGCCAGCCGCGCGGCGTCAGGCGCACCCGCCCCGACCCGACGCGGCGTGCGAGCCCCAGCGCCAGGAAGTCCTCCAGCCCCTCGGCGAACGCGGGCGCCGCCTCCGAGCAGGCGGCGATCGCGTCGTCGGTGACGCCGCGGGCGAGGCGGAGCCCCAGCATCACCCGTTCCTTGACGACCTCGTCGTCGGCGAGTCGCCGGCTCCAGGCGCGCGGGGGCCGGCCGCCTTCGACGGCGTCCAGGTACGCCGGCAGGGTGTCGAGGTTGGCCCACCGGCGGCGGCCGCTGTGCCCGTGCGCCGCGAGACCCGCCGCGAGCACCGGCCGGCGGCGCCAGTACCGCACGTTGTGTCTCGCCTCCCGCGACGGCAGCGCGAAGTTCGAGATCTCGTAGTGGCGGTAGCCGGCCTCCACCAGGGTCCGCCCGACGGCGAGGTACTGGGCCGCCGCGGCGTCGGCGCCGGGGAACAGGTCGGGGCGGCGCTCGGAGAGACGGGCGAGGGCGTGCGGCTTGTCCATCTCCAGCAGGTAGACGGACACGTGCCCGGGTCGCAGCCGGAGGAGCTCGGCCGTGGTGGCCCGGATCTCGTCCGCACCGAGTCCGGGGAGCCCGAGCATCAGATCCACCGAGACCGCGAACCCGGCGCCTTGCAGCGTCGCGACGGCGCCGCTCGCCTGGGCGGCGTCGTGGCGCCGGTTGAGCATCGCCAACGCCGCGTCGGAGAACGCCTGGACGCCCACCGAAACCCGCGTGACCCCGAGGCCGGCCCAGGCGCGGGCCTTCTCGGCCGTGACGTCGTCCGGGTTGGCCTCGAGCGTGACCTCGGCACCCGGCAGGCGGGGAAAGTGGCGGTCGATCGTCGCGACGAGGTCGGCGAGGAGGCCCACGGGTACCAGCGAGGGGGTGCCGCCGCCCAGGTACAGGGTCGCGAGCGGCCGGCCGCCGCGGCTCCCGAGGACGGCCACCTCGCGCCCGAGCGCCGCCATGACGCGCGGCATCAGGTCGAGCTCGGTCGAGGTGGCGAACGTGCAGTAGGCGCACCGGCTGGCACAGAACGGCAGGTGGACGTACAGCCCCGCCGCCCCGCGCGCCCGAGCCCGGGGTGGGCGATCCGTGGCTGGCTTGCGGTTCGGGTCCATCGGCGCGCGCCGCGTCAGCGGCCCCGGGCGGCCGTGCGGACCACGGGCCACTCACCACGGACCACGGTCGTCAATCCGCGACCCAACGCGCGAGTGCCTCGTCGAAGGGCGCTCCGCCGCCGCCCCACGCCGAGCGAGCGAACGCTTCGACCCAGGGTGTGAACCCTGGTATCACCCTGAGGTTGTCCTCGGCGACGAGCGCATGCGGGTCGCGCCCGGAGGCGAGCAGCGCCTGCGCCGCCCGCCGCAACTGCCAGCCCGACGAGCTGACGCCGTCGAGGAGGTCGAGGCGGCGCGCCCACAACGTGAGCACGGCGCTTGCGGTGAACGTCGGCTGCGGTGTGAACGAGGTCGCGGGCCCGGGCAGCGCCTCCCGCATCCCGAACGCGAGGCAGGCACGCGAGGCCTCCCGCTCCAGCTCCGCTGCGAGTCGCGCCAGGTCGGTGTGGAAGAGCAGGTTCTCCAGCGCCTCGTCGCCGCCCGCGCCGGCGCGGCCGTCGTAGACCCGGTGGCGGTCCTCGGGCGGGACCGCGAACGGGCAGGCCACGACGAACCCGGCGCCGGCGTTCCGCGCTTCTTCGACGGCGCGGCGGACCTCGGCGAACGGCTCGGGGACCGGCCCGAGCGCGAGCAGCACGCCGGCCGGGATCTTGCGGGCGCCGAACGCGGCGAGGGACGCCAGCGGCGCGCCACCCCAGAACGCGGGCACCCACGGCGCCAGGACGACGACCTGACCGTCCACCGTCGGCGCCGGCAGGACCGGCGGCGCCGAGGCCCCGTCGAGCACGACCAGGACCCCGGACCCCGCGCCCACCAGGCGTTCGAGAAACGCCCGCTCGCGCACCGCCGTTTCGCCGTGCAGCAGGACGCGCAGCGGGCGGCGCGGCAGGCTGCGGTCGGCCGCCAGGCGCGGCCGCGCGTCGGTCCAGCGCAGGAGGCGCATCTCGACGGGGTCGAGGACCACCGTCCCATCGGCGGCCGCCGCAGGCGGCGGACCGAGCCGGTGCGACAGCGGCAGCAGGTCCGGGAAGACCGGCTCAATCCGCCGCATCGCCCGACCCGGCCAGCAGCGCCTCGATCCCCGTCCTCTCCCCCCCAAGCGTCCTGCGGACGTACTTCGCGAGCACGTCCGTCTCGAGGTTGACGAGGTCGCCCGCGCGCAACCCGTCCAGCGTCGTCCCGGACAGCGTCGCCGGAATGAGGGCGACCTCGAACCACCCCGTCCCGAGCGCGGCCACGGTCAGCGAGACGCCGTCCACCGCCACCGACCCCTTCTCGGCCACCTCCACCGCCAGCGCCGCGGGGACCGAGATGCGCGCCGTCCAGAAACCCTGCCCCCGCCGGACTGCCACGACCGGGACGGCGGCGTCGACGTGGCCGAGCACGAGATGCCCGCCGAAGCGGTCGGCCAGGCGCAACGCCCGCTCGAGGTTGACCCTGGCGCCCGCCCGCAATGCGCCGAGCGTGGTTCGCGCCAGGGTCTCGGGCGAGAAGATCGGAAGAGC
>SCRJ01000196.1 GCA_004298115.1 Acidobacteriota bacterium | reverse complement strand
TCCTTGGCCGTCACCGCGTGCAGCGGGGTGTGGACGGCGGCCCGGGCGACGAACGCCGGGGTGCGCAGCGTCGAGAGCAGCTCGGCGACGCGGATCGGGTGCCCCGCCAAGCTCACGTCGCGGCCGAGTGGGCACGTGGTCGCCACCTGGCCCGGCAGCGTCGTCGGCGCCATCTGCCCACCGGTCATGCCGTAGATCGCGTTGTTGACGAAGACCACCGTGACCTTCTCGCCGCGGTTGGCGGCGTGGACGATCTCGGCCATGCCGATCGAGGCGAGATCTCCGTCCCCCTGGTACGCGAAGACGATGAGGTCGGGACGGGCGCGTTTGATGCCGGTGGCGACGGCCGGCGCGCGGCCGTGCGCCGCCTCCTGGAAGTCCGTGGAAAAGTAGTTGTACGCCAGCACCGAACATCCGACCGGCGCGATGCCGACGGTGCGCTGCGCGAGCCCCAGCTCGTCCAGGACCTCCGCCACCAGGCGGTGGATCACGCCGTGCGTGCACCCCGGGCAGTAGTGGGTGGACACCGGGGCCAGCGCCTGCGGTCGCGAAAACACCACCGTCTCAGCCATGACGCACCTCCGCGGGCAGCCCGGATCGAACGGCGTTGACCCGCTCGGACACCGCCTCCGGCGAGATGAGCATGCCGCCCTGGCGGCCGAGGAAGTGGATCGGGCGCGACCCTTCGAGGGCGAGACGGACGTCCTCGATCATCTGTCCGGTCGAGAGCTCGACGACCAGCACCGCCGCCGCCTTCTCGGCCGCGGCCCGCAGCTCGGCGTACGGGAACGGGAAGAGCGTGATCGGGCGGAAGAGCGCCGCCCCGACGCCGTCCTCGCGCAGGTCGTCGAGCGCCGTGCTGCACACCCGCGCCACGGTCCCGTAGGCGACGATGAGCACCTCGTACGGACGGTCGGTGCCGTAGCTGGTGCAGCGCACCTCGTCGCGAACCATGAGGTCGTACTTGGCCTTGAGCTTCTGGTTGTGGCGCTCCAGCACCTCGGGGTCGAGGAAGAGCGAGTTGATGATGTTCGTGGGCCGGTCGCCGCCGCAGCCGGTCGCCGCCCACGTCTTGGGCGGCAACGGCTTGCACGGCACGCGCTCGGCCTTGAACTCGACCGGCTCCATCATCTGGCCGATCAACCCGTCGCCCAGCACCATGACCGGGTTGCGGTAGTAATCGGCGAGGTCGAACGCGTCCTGCACCAGGTCCGCCGCCTCCTGCACCGACCACGGGGCGAGGACGAGGAGGCGGTAGTCGCCGTGGCCCCCTCCCTTGGTGGCCTGGAAGTAGTCGCTCTGGCTGGGAAGAATCCCGCCCAGCCCCGGCCCCGCGCGCATGATGTTCACGACGACGACCGGCAGCTCGGACCCCGCGATATACGAGATCCCCTCCTGCATCAGCGAGATCCCCGGCGAGGACGAGGACGTGAACACGCGCTCGCCGCTGCCGGCCGCGCCGTAGATCATGTTCGACGCCGCGACCTCGCTCTCGGCCTGGACGAAGGTCCCGCCGACTTGCGGCAGCCGGTGCGCCATGTACTCGGGGATCTCGTTCTGAGGCGTGATCGGATAGCCGAAGAAGAGCTTGCAGCCGGCCTTGACCGCCGCTTCGCCGATCGCCTCGCACCCCTTCATGAGCTTCTTTGCCATGACTCGCTCCGTTGTTGGCGCCGCCCTAATACGCGAAGTAGTGGTACATCGTGCCCGAGACGCGCATCTGGATCGCCACGTCGGGACACGTGATGCAGCACAGGCGGCAGCCGATGCACCGCTTCTGTTCGGCCACCGACGCGAAGAAATACCCCTTCGCGTTGATCTCCTTCCCCATGGCGAGGATCTTCTGTGGGCAGGCGTTGACGCATAGCTCGCACCCTTTGCAGAGGTCGCGATCGATCAGGATCTGGGGCACCCTCTGACTCCTTTCTCAGTTGAGGACGAACAACGGTCCGACCTTGCGCTGCTGGCGCGTCCCCTCGAACGGGGGCTTGATCAGCCGTGTGAGCACGAGGAGCGGGCACGGGAGGGCGCGCCCCGCCAGGGCGCGCGCGGTCGTCCCCTCGGCCGCCGCCGCGACGAGCGGCACGCGCAGCCGGCCGGCGGTCTGGGCCGCCGTCGCCAGACCGTCCAATACGACCTCGGGCGTGGTCTCGGACAGCAGGTGGGTGTTCGAGATCACCCCGGTGACCGGCAGCCGCGCCGCCCTCTCGATCGCCCGGACCATCTCGACCGCCTCGCCGACGGTCGCGGTGTGGGGACGCGAGAAGTTGAGCACGACGAGGTGTTCGGTCGCGCTCCTGTCGACGGCGTCCGACACCGAGCCGAGGGCGCGCGCCCCGACCGGGTCGCCGCCGACGTCCAGGAGGACCCGGCCGTCGCCATGTTGCAGGAGGTGGCGGACGGCGGGGAGGATGATGGGAAGGTCGGCGTGGGCGTTCTCGCCCTCGGGGGCCACGAGTCGGATGCCGTGCGCGCGCAGCTCCTCCCTCGCCTGGCGGCAGCGGAAGTACGGCTTGACCACGTCGAGGTCCACGACGCTCACGTCCTCGCCGCCGGCGCGGAAGCCGAGCGCGAGGTTGAGCGCGATCTCGCTCTTGCCGCTGCCGAAGTGGCCGACGAGGATGACGACGGGCGCCGCGAGCGCGTCGCGGCGCTCCTCGGGTGTGGTCATGGCATCCATAGGCAAAGGGTCGACAACCTCCGCTCCCCCGGCGGACAATGTATGTGAACCTCTTCACGAAATCAAGCCGCACCAATTACTTGAGACTCATTCAATGAGAACGCGCTCGGACCGTTCCGCTCAACCGCGCCCGGCGAGCCAGCGCGCGAGCGCGTCCTGCCAGGGGGGAAGGTCGCTGCCGACGACCGCGCGGAAACGGGACGTGTCGAGCACGGAGTTCGCCGGCCGCAGCGCCGGACGCGCCGCCTGGGCGGTGGTGATCGGCACGACCGCCGCGGCTGCGCCGAGCTGGCGGACGATCTCGAGGGCGAACTCGAACCAGGTGGCGCTGCCGGCGTTGGCCACGTGGACGATCCCCTCCGCGTCCGCCCCGAGCAGGCCGAGGAGCCCCTCGGCCAGGTCCGCCGCGTACGTCGGGCAGCCGCGCTGGTCGCCGACGACCCTGAGTTCGCGGGCGCCGGCATCGAGCTGGCGGCGGATCGCGCCGACGAAGTTGGCGCCGTCGCCGAACAACCACGCGGTGCGAACGATCAGGGGGCGGCGCGCGAGCGCCGCCGCCCGCTCTCCCGCGAGCTTGGTGCGGCCGTACGCGGAGATCGGACGCGGCTGGTCGTCCTCGCGGTACGCCCGGGCTGCGGCGCCGTCGAACACGAAGTCGGTCGAGATCTGCACCAGCCGGGCGCCGGCCCCGTCGGCGGCGGCCGCGAGGCTCGCGACCGCGGCCCCGTTGACGGCGAGCGCCCGCGCCTCGTCGCTCTCGGCGGCGTCCACCGCGGTGTACGCCGCGCAGTTGATCACCGCGTCGGGACGGCTGCGCGCCACCGCGGTGCGCACCGCGGCCGCATCGGTGATGTCGAGCTCCGGCAGGTCGCAGCCGACGAACTCGTGCCCCGCTGCGGCGGCGGCGCGCTGCAGCGCCCGGCCGAGCTGGCCCCGGCTTCCGGTCACCAGGAGCCGCATGCCGTTGCCTTCCCGGAACCCGGAGCCCGGAGCCCCGACCCCGTCCTCACCGCAGTCTTCCCCCGTACTGCTCTTCGTAGTAGCGGCGGAACTCACCGTCGTGGTCCTTGATCGGGCGCCACCACGCCTCGTGCTCGGCGTACCAGCGCACCGTTTCCGCGAGCCCCCGCTCGAAGGCGACGCGCGGCGCCCACCCGAGGCGCCCGAGCTTGGCGGCGTCGAGCGAGTAGCGGCGGTCGTGGCCGACGCGGTCGGCGACCGGGCGGATCAGCGAATCGGGTTTGCCGAGCAGACGCAGCACCTCGCGCGTGATGGCGATGTTCTCGCGCTCGTTGCCGCCGGCGATGTTGTACACCTCGCCGGCGGACCCGCGCTCGAGGACGAAAAGGACGGCGCGACAGTGGTCGGACACGTGCAGCCAGTCGCGGACGTTGCGGCCGTCGCCGTACAGCGGCAGGCTCTCGTCGCGCAGGGCGTTGGTGGCGAACAAGGGGATCAATTTCTCCGGGTACTGGTACGGACCGTAGTTGTTCGACGCGCGGGTGATCACCACCGGCACGCCGTAGGTCGCCCAGTACGCGAACGCGAGCCGATCCCCGCCGGCCTTCGAGGCCGCGTACGGGTTGCGCGGGTTGAGCACGCTCTCTTCCGTGAATGAGCCGTCGGCGATCGAGCCGTACACCTCGTCGGTCGAGATCTGCACGAAGCGCTCGAGACCGATCCGCCGCGCCTCCTCGAGCAGGACCAGCACACCCTTCATGTCGGTGTCGATGAAGTGCGCGGCGCCGAGCAGCGAGCGGTCGACGTGCGTTTCGGCCGCGAAGTTCACCGCCGCGGTGCAGCCGGCCATCGCTTCCCGCACCGCTCCGGAGTCGCAGATATCGCCTCTCACGAAGCGGTAGCGCGCGTCGTCGGCCACGTCGGCGAGGTTCTCCAGCCTTCCCGCATAGGTGAGCTTGTCGAGGTTGACGACCTCCCAACCGGGCCGCTCCGCCAGCACCATGCGCACGAAGTTGGACCCGATGAATCCGCACCCGCCGGTCACCAGCACTCTCGTCATTCGACCTTCCTCGAGCTCGTCCCGCCAAAACCGATCACGGGGCCTCCCGCGCGGCCCGCGGCCCGCGGCTCACCGCCCGCCGAGCAGTCCGAGCAGGTACTCCCCGTAGCCGGACTTCGCGAGCGGCTCCGCGCTGCGGCGCAACCGTTCGTCGTCGATGAACCCCATCCGCCAGGCGACCTCTTCGGGGCACGCGACCTTCAACCCCTGGCGCTGCTCCACCACCTGCACGAAGTTGGACGCCGCCAGCAGCGACTCGTGCGTCCCGGTGTCGAGCCACGCGGTGCCGCGGCCGAGCCGCTCGACCGTGAGCTCGCCCCACTCCAGGTAGCGGCGGTTGAGGTCGGTGATCTCGAGCTCCCCGCGCGCCGACCGGCCGAGGGACCTGGCGATGCCGGGGGCACGACCGTCGTAGAAGTACAGGCCGGTCACCGCCCAGTGCGAACGCGGGCGAGCCGGCTTCTCCTCGAGCGACAGCGCCCGGCCGTCGGGGTCGAGCTCGACGACGCCGTAGCGCTCCGGATCCCGCACCCAGTACCCGAATACGGTCGCACCGGCGGTGCGCGCCGCGGCGGCCTGCAGCCGCTTCGCCAGGCCCTGGGCGTAGAAGATGTTGTCGCCGAGGATCAGGCACACCCCCTCGCCGGCGATGAACTCCTCCCCGATCAGGAGCGCCTCCGCCAGGCCGCCGGGGACGGGTTGCTCGGCGAACGAGAGACGGATCCCCCACTGGCTGCCGTCGCCGAGCAGGGCGCGGAACAGCGGCGCATCGTGGGGCGTCGTGATCACGAGGATGTCCCTCAAGCCGGCGAGCATCAGCGTCGACAGCGGGTAGTAGACCATCGGCTTGTCGTAGACGGGCACCAGCTGCTTGGAAACCGCAAGGGTGATCGGGTGCAGCCGCGTGCCCGCCCCCCCGGCCAGGATGATCCCTCTCATCGCAGGTACCGCCCTCCGCGTCGTCAGGTCCGCATTCTACACGCCGCCCGCCGCCGGCGGCCCAACGAGTCGCGTTCTGGAATACACTGGCGCTCGCCGGACTTGTGAGTGGGGCAGGGAGGACGCATGACCAAGACCCTGGTTCTCGGTTCCCAGCGCGAGGCCTCGATCTCAGACCGCGATTCCAACCTCATCCCCAACGGGGAGGAGAAGGAGCGCGTCGCGCGCATCGCGGAGCACGTCGGGGCGATCCTCGACCTCCTGCACCTCGATCGCACCGACCCCAACCTGACGGGGACGCCGGAGCGGGTCGCGAAGATGTACCTCGAGATGTTCCACGGGCTCGTCGAAGGCGCGGAACCCGAGGTCACCACCTTCCCCAACGAGGAAAACTACCGCTCGATGGTCATGGAGCGCGACATCCCGTTCTACTCGATGTGTGCGCACCACCTCGTGACGTTCTACGGCCACGCCCACATCGCCTACATCCCGAACCGGCGCATCGTCGGCCTCTCCAAGCTGCCCCGCATCCTCGAGTTCTACGCCAAGCGACCGCAGATCCAGGAGCGCCTCACCGAGCAGGTCGCCGACTACCTGTGGAACAGCCTGCAGCCGCTCGGCGCCATGGTCGTGATCGAAGCTCGCCACCTCTGCGTCGAGATGCGCGGCGTCAAGAAGCCGGGCGCCCTCACCGTCACCTCCGCGCTGCGCGGCTGCTTCGAGGACCGCAAGGTGCGCGGGGAGTTCCTCAGCTTCCTCGGGAGGACCAAGGAGTGGTAGACGGCGTCCTCGCGGCGCGCATCGCCGCCGAGCTGCCGGCGTGGACCGTCGCCGGCGAGGAGCTCGTGGGCCGTTGGCGGTTCCCCGACTTCGCCTCCGCGATCGCGGCCGCGGTCCACGTCGGCGCCCTCGCCGAGCGGGCGGACCACCACCCGGAGCTACGCCTCGGCTGGGGGTTCCTCGAGGTCCGGCTGACGACGCACAGCGCAGGCGCGCTCACCTCCCGGGACGCCGATCTCGCCGCGGCGGCCCAGGCCGTGCTCGGGGCGCCGCGCCATGCGCCCTAGAACGAGACCTGGACGAAGAGGTACACCCGCTTCGCCTCCATAAGACTCGCCGCATCGATCGGGAGCCGCTGCTTCTCGCGAAACTCCCGTCCCGCTTTGACCTTGAAGGCGTCGAGCGTGACCCGCTCGAGGGGCTTGCCGTCGCCGTCCTCGAGCAGCAGCACGGTCGTCAACTCGGCTTTCCTGTCCGCCGTGTTGGCGCCGTCGACGGCGACCTCGCACTTGACCCTTTCGCCGCTCTTCACCTCGCCGAGCGGGGTCACGTTCACGCCGTCGAGGTGGACGCCCTGGACATCGACGCGCACCACGACGGGTTGCCCGATCGTGATCGCGTAGTCGCCCTGGAAAGGGTTCTCGCCGGGCGCGTACGCCGGCGCGTCCTGCGCGAACGCCCCGCCCGCGGCCAACGCCACCACGAGGGCCACAATCACCCGCTTCATGCCACCCCTCCCGAACGGACGAGCCGAAACCCGCCCAAGTGAACCTCTCGGAAGTGTACACCGCGCCGCGGCCGCCGGCCCAACCCGGCGCCGGCCCGCCCCACGCAGGTCCGTGGCACGGCCGATCGGGGCCCGCCGGCCTCAACGCGTCTGGCGCACCACCTCTGCGATCGCGGACGCCAGCGCCTTTTCCGCCGCGCGCTCGACGCTGAGCGAGGTGTATTCGACCGTCGCGCCCCGCGACGGGCCCTTCGGACGGCCGGTCGCGAGGTCGTAGCAGGTGAAGGTGACGCGCGACGAGGTTGCGACGTCGCGGCGGCCCATGTAGGAGAGGACGCGCTCGCCGGCCGGCTCGATCCGCGCCACCACCAGCATCGCCGCATCGCTCGTCGCGACCGCGCGGACGAGCTCGCTCGCGCCGGGCGCCCCTTGTCCACGCAGGAGCTCCTCCGCCCCCGGCAGCGCGGCGGCGTCGATCGGCTGCAGCCCGGCCGACGAGAGGTCCGACTGCACGAGGTCGGCGACCACGCCCGCCAGCGGCTGGTCGCCGATCACGGCGACCGCCACCCGGCCCGCCACGACGGCCGACGGCGGCGCCTCCCGCGGCGATGCGCCCCGCGCCGCGGCCGCCGCCTCCGCCTGCGGCGCGTTCCCGACGGCCCGGCCGGACGCCGGAGCGACCCGACCAGCGGCGGGCGCGGCGCGGACCGGACCGCTCATCGGCGCCGCCTCCCGCGCGGGTTCCGGGGCCGTGCGCACGCCGTCGTTCGCCACGGCCTCCGCCGGCGCGGGAGGCGCGCCCGCGGCGGTGGCCGCGGC
>SCRJ01000195.1 GCA_004298115.1 Acidobacteriota bacterium | reverse complement strand
GACGTCCGCGCCGCGGCCTGGCTCGCCGACGCGGCCCTCGCCCGGGCGGTGGGCAGGTGAGCCTGGCGACCCCGCCCGCCGTCGTCGTCCGCGACCTCTGCAAACGGTTCGGGGCGTTCGTCGCCGTGGACCGCGTGTCGTTCGCGGTCGAACCGGGCGAGATATTCGGCTTCCTCGGCTCCAACGGCGCCGGCAAGACGACCACGATCCGCATGCTCTGCGGCCTGCTCGCGCCGACCTCCGGCACCGCCACCGTCCTCGGATTCGACGTCGGCCGCGAGGCGTCCGAGATCAAGCGCCGCATCGGCTACATGTCGCAGAAGTTCTCGCTCTACCCCGACCTCACGGTGGAGGAGAACCTGCGCTTCTGGGGCGGCGCCTACGGCCTGTTCGGCCGCCGCCTCGCGGACCGGCTCGAGTGGGCGGTCGCCACCGCCGGCCTCTCCGGCGCGCGGGGCGCGCTGGTGCGGGAGCTGCCCGGCGGGTTCCGCCAGCGTCTCGCCCTCGTCGCGGCCCTCGTACACGAACCGTCGATCGTGTTCCTCGACGAGCCCACCGGAGGCGTCGATCCCGAGGCGCGCCGCCGGTTCTGGGACCTGATCGACGTGCTGGCCGGGGCCGGCACGACCGTGTTCGTCACCACGCACTCGATGGACGAGGCCGAGCGCTGCCGCCGCGTCGCGCTGATGCACGCCGGCCGGCTGCTTGCGCTGGACACCGTCCCGGCGCTCAAGCGAATCTTTCCCGCGGGGAGCATCGTCGAAGTGGGCTGCTCCAAACCCGCCCAGGCGGTCGCGGCGATCGAGCGGCTCCCCGGGGTCGAGGAGGCGGCGCTCTTCGGCGCGCGGCTCCGGGTCGTCCTCGCTTCCCCGGCGGCGGGCGCCGGCATCGCCGCGCGGATCCGCGAGGCCGGTTGCGCGGACGCGGTCGTCGTGCCGGCGGAGCCCACGCTCGAGGACGTGTTCATCCACGTGATCGCCGAAGCGGAAGGCGCGGCCCGGCAATGATCCGCCGCACCCTCGCGATCGCGGTCAAGGAGCTGCTGCAGCTCAAGCGCGACCTGCGAACGGCGTTGACCCTGCTGGCCATGCCGCTCGTCCTGCTCTTCATCTACGGCTACGCCCTCTCCTTCGACGTCCAGCATATCCGCCTTGCCATCGTGGACGAGGACGGCAGCCGCGAGGCGAGAGACGCGGCCGAAGCATTCCTGCGCAGCGGCTACTTCGACCTCGTGGCGCACGGCCGGGACGTGCGCGCGCTCGACCCCATGTTCGACTCCGGCAAGGCGCAAGCCGCCCTCGTCATCCCGGCGCGGTACGGGGAGGACGTCGCGGCCCGCCGGGCGGTCACGTTGCAGTTCGTGCTCGACGGCTCGGACTCCCAGACCGCGAACACCATCCTCGGGTATGCGCGCCAGACCGTCGCCGCGCTCTCGCCCGTGGTCCGCAGCGGCGGCCGCGAGGGAGCCGTGGCCGGCGTCCCCCTCGTCTGGTACAACCCGGACCTGACCTCCGCGCGGTTTCTGGTCCCCGGCTTGCTCGCGTTCATCATGATGGTCACCGCCGTGATCGCCACCGCCCTCGCGGTGGTGCGCGAGAAGGAGCGCGGCACGATGGAATCGCTGCGCGCCACGCCTCTGGTCGCCATCGAGCTCCTGGCCGGGAAGACGCTGCCCTACCTGCTCGTGGCGTTCGCGGCGGCCTCCGGCTCGCTGCTCCTCGCCCATGTGCTCTTCGCGGTCCCGGTCCGGGGATCGCTGCTCTGGCTCGCGCTCGTGATGCTCGTCTTCCTCGCCGTCAGCCTCAGCTGGGGGATCTTCATCTCGACCCTGGCCGACACGCAGCAGGTGGCGTTCCAGCTCGGCCTGCTCTCCTCGATGCTGCCGACGCTGCTGCTGTCGGGGTTCATCTTCCCGATCTCCTCGATGCCGGCGGCGCTGCGGCTGGTCACGCACGTCGTGCCGGCCCGCTACTTCCTGGTGGCGCTGCGGGAGATCCTGCTCAAGGGCGCCGGCCCCGAGGTCTGGTGGAGCCAGCTCGTCGGGCTCCTCGTCTACGGCGCGGTCGTGCTCGGGCTGGCCACCTTCCGCACGGTCAGGAGCATGTGATGGAGAGACGTGGTCCGTGGTCCGTGGTCCGTGGTCCGACCGACAGCGGCCGCGGCGGCGGGATCGGGGCGACGCTCCGGACCCTGGGGAACATCCTGGTGAAGGAGCTGCTGCAGCTCAAGCGCGACCCGAAGATCTTGCCGATCCTGTTCATCGCGCCGGTCTTCCAGCTCATCATCCTGGGGTACGCGGCGACCACCGACGTGCGTCGCGTCGAGCTCGCCGTGTGCGACCTCGACCGCACGGCCGCGAGCCGCGAGCTGGTCGATCGCTTCACCAGCTCCACCTACTTCAAGGTCACCGCCGCCGTGGACTCGCAGCTCGCGCTCGACCCGCTCCTGCAATCGGGCGCGGCGCGGGTCGCCCTTACGATCCCAGCCGGGTTCGCCGCCGAGCGCTCCGCCGGCCGGCCCGGCCACGTCCAGATCCTGGCGGACGGCTCCGACGCGATGACGGGCACGCTCGGCCTCTCGTACGCCACCGCCGTCTTGCAGGCCGCGTCGGCCCGGGGCGGCGTCCGGCCGCTCATCGAGCTGCAGCCGGTCGTGCTCTACAACCCCGACCTGGTCAGCCGGGACTACATGGTCCCCGCCACGCTCTCGATGATCATCATGGTGATGACCATGATGCTGACGGCGATGGCGCTGGTGCGGGAGACCGAGCTGGGGACGATGGAGCAGCTCCTCGTCACGCCCCTCGCCCCCGGCCACCTGATCGTCGGCAAGCTGATCCCGTTCGCGCTCGTCGGCCTCGTCGAGGTCCTCACCGCCCTGCCGGTCGTCCTCTTCCTGTTCCGGGTGCCGCTCCACGGCTCGTTCTTCACGCTGCTCGCGCTGACGTTGCCGTTCATGCTCTGCACGCTCGGCCTCGGCCTCTTCATCTCGACCATGGCGCAGACCCAGCAACAGGCGATGATGCTGACGGCGTTCGTCTTCATCCTTCCTCAGATGCTGCTCTCCGGCTTCGCGTTTCCGATCCAGAACATGCCTGAGGTCTTTCAGCTCCTCACCTACCTCGTTCCTCTGCGCTACTACCTCGTCATCCTGCGCGGCGTCTTCCTCAAGGGCATCGGGTTCGCCGTCCTCTGGCCGCAAGGGCTGGTCCTCCTGGCGATGGGCGTGGCGATCCTCGGCCTGGCCCGGCTGCGGTTCCGTCGCCGGCTCGGCTGACGGCCGCCCGCCGCGGGGGTGGCGGAAAGGGGCGATAATCGCCGTCGTCAGGGTCCGGATCGGAGGTCGAGGTGGCAGTCGTCCTTGCAGGTGACATCGGCGGCACCAAGACGCTCCTCGCCATCGCGGAGCTCGACGCGGCTGGCGTGAGGGTGGTTCAGCAGGCGCGCTTTTCGAGCCGCGAGTACGCGGGCCTTTCCGCGATCGTGACCGAGTTCCTCGCGCAGGTGGGGAGGCCGGTCGCCGCGGCGTGCTTCGGGGTCCCCGGGGCCGTGCTGGACGGCTCGTGCACGACGCCGAACCTGCCGTGGGTCCTGACCGAACGCGATCTCGCGGCGGCGACCGGCGTGCCGGCGGTGCGCTTGATCAACGACTTCGCGGCCGCCGCCCTCGGCGTGCTGGCCACGCCGCCGGCCGGGTTCGCCGCGCTGCAACAGGGTGAGCCCGCCCCGCACGCGACGAAGGCGGTGCTCGGCGCCGGCACCGGCCTCGGCCAGGCGCTGCTCATCTGGGACGGGCGCCGCTACCGCGTCCACGCCACCGAAGGCGGCCACGGCGGCTTCGCGCCCGAGGGCGAGCTGCAGCGCGAGCTGCTCGCCCACCTCGAGGCCGAGTTCGGCACGGTCTCGGTCGAGCGCGTCGTCTCCGGGCCGGGCCTCGCCCGGATCTACCGCTTCCTCGTCGGCCGCGGCGTTGCGACCTCTCGGGAAGTCGCCCGCGGCGTGGAGGACGGCGACCCCGGCGAGGTGATCGGCCGGCACGCGCTCGCCCACACCGACCCCGCCTGCGAGCAGGCCCTCGACCTGTTCGCGACGGCGTTCGGCGCCGAGGCCGGCAACCTCGCGCTGCGCTCCCTGGCGACCGGCGGCGTCTACGTGGCGGGCGGGATCGCCCCCAAGATCCTCGCGAAGCTGCGGGACGGGTCGTTCGTGGAGGCGTTCCGGCGCAAGGGACGGATGGGCGACCTCATGCGCACGATCCCGGTGGCCGTGGTGCTCGAGGAGGGCACCGGACTGCTCGGCGCCGCCATCGAAGCCGCCGGAAGCGGGGACCCGTTCCTGACCTGAGGCCGCCGGCGGTTGCGGGTATTGCGTCACGAATTCAAGCAGCCATTCCGAGTCCATACACAACCGACACAAATGACGGTACACTTCACCCCCAGGGTACCGGGGGAGGTGCCGCGGTGAGCAGTCCACACGTCCGTGCGTCGCTGTACAGGAACCCGCTGAGCTACTTCGGCGGGCTGGTCACGATCGGCAGCGCCCTGTTGAGCGTCTTCTCGCTCGCGGTGTCGTTCGCCATGAAACAGGGCAGCCCGTACCTCGGCATCCTGACCTACCTCGTGTTCCCCGCGTTCATGGGCCTCGGGGTGCTGATCTTCCTGTTCGGCATGCACCGCGAGAGCGTGCGCCGCAGGCGGCTCGGCGCCGGCGCGCCGCCTCCCTACCCGTCGGTGGACCTCAACGATCCCGCGCAGCGCAAGCGCTTCGCCTACGCCCTCTTCGCCGGCTTCTTCTTCGTCATCCTGCTGGCGTTCGTGTCCTACCACGCCTTCATCTTCACCGAGTCGGTCACGTTCTGCGGCCGCGTCTGCCACACCGTGATGGAGCCGGAGTACACCGCGTACCTCGCCTCGCCCCACGCGCGCGTCCGTTGCGTGGACTGCCACGTCGGCTCCGGCGCCTCGTGGTACGTCAAGTCGAAGCTCTCGGGCGCCCGCCAGGTGCTCGCCGTGGTGTTCCACACCTACCCCACCCCGATCCCGGTCCCGGTGAAGAACCTGCGGCCGGCGCGGGAGACGTGCGAGGAGTGCCACTGGCCGCAGAAGTTCTACGGCGCGCAGCTCATCCAGAACCCCCACTTCCGCTACGACGAGGCCAACACGGCCGAGCAGATCTCGCTGCTCGTGAAGACCGGCGGCGGCAGCGCGAAGCTCGGCCAGAACGCCGGGATCCACTGGCACATGATCATCGAGAACAAGGTCGAGTACGTCGCGCTCGACGAGCAGCTCCAGGACATCCCCTGGGTCGAGGCGACAGGGCCCGACGGCAAGCGCCGCGAGTACATGAGCACCGACGCCAAGCTCTCCCCCGAGCAGCTCGCGAAGATGAAGCGCCACGTGATGGACTGCATGGACTGCCACAACCGCCCGACCCACATCTTCCAGGCCCCGGACGGAGCGGTCGACCGCGCCCTGGCGTCCGGTCAGATCGCCCGCGACCTGCCGTGGTTCAAGAAGGTGGCCGTGGACGCGCTGGTCCGCCCCTACCCGACCCGCGCGGCCGCCGACGCCGGGCTGCGGGCCGAGATCCTCGGCTACTACGAGAAGAACTACCCGGCGGTGAGCAGCCGGCGCAAGGGCGACCTCGACTCCGCGGTGCAGCACGTCGTCGACATCTACGACCGCAGCGTCTTCCCGGCGATGAAGGTGAACTGGACCACGTACGCCTCCAACATCGGCCACCGCAACTGGCCGGGTTGCTTCCGCTGCCACGACGGCAAGCACGTCACCGCGGGCGGCAAGGTGCTCACCCGCGAGTGCACCGCCTGCCACACGATGCCGCAGCGCGGGCCGCTGACGCCGATCGGGACGTCGCTGCCGGCGAGCACCGAGACCTGGCACCCCTGGGAGCTCAAGGGCAAGCACGCGGTAATCCTCTGCAACCGCTGCCACGCCGCCGGGTTCCGGGCGCCGTCGGGATGCGCCGAGTGCCACAAGCTCGACACCAAGGCCCCGATGATGGACGGGGGCTGCGACACCTGCCACGCCAAGGAGCAGGAGGTCAAGCCGATCAACGACTGCAAGGGCTGCCACGACACGCTTCCCGGCCTGCACAACAAGGGCGGCCATCCCGACGCCGCGTGCACCGACTGCCACAAGCCGCACGTCTGGAAGGTGACCGGGCGCGACACGTGCCTCGCGTGTCACGACGACAAGGCCGACCACCACAAAGACGGCGGCGCCTGCGCCTCGTGCCACGACTTCAAGACGGACGCGGGCGGTGGCGCCCCGGCAAAACCCGCAACCGCGGCCGCGCATGGGGCGTGAGGTCCGCCGCGCGCCCGCCGGCCGCCCGGACGGGGGATGGTCCCGCGCCACGCGGACGACCATCGCGGGGCTGCGGAGTCCGGCCGCGATCCAGGCGTTTCTCGACGGCGCCGAGTACGGCGCCGACCCGTTCTACCGCTCGCCCCGCAGCATCCTCCGCGACGGCCGCGCCCAGTGTTTCGACGGCGCCGTCTTCGCGGCGGCCGCGTTGCGCCGGCTCGGGGACCGGGCGAGGATCCTGGACATGCGCGCCGTCAACGATGACGACCACGTGATCGCGGTGTTCCGGCGCGGCGCCGGCATCGGCGCGGTCGCCAAGTCGAACTTCGTCGGGCTGCGCTACCGCGAGCCGATCTTCCGCACCCTGCGCGAGCTGGTGCTGTCGTACTTCGAGGATTTCTACAACGTGGCGCGCGAGAAGACGCTGCGCGAGTACTCGGTTCCGCTCGACCTTGCCGCGTTCGACCGCCTGGCGTGGGAGACGGACGACGCGGCGCTGGAGGTCATCGCCGCCCGCCTCGACTCCGCCCGCCACGTCAGTGTGCTCACCCCGGAGCAGGCGGCGCGCCTGGAGCCGGTGGACGAGCGCCGCTACACCGCCGGTTTGCTGGGCTCCAACCCCGACGGCCTGTACAAGCCGAAGGCGTAGGCCTCGTCTATCGCCCGGGGAGCTGGAACGTCCCGTCGAGGCGCGCGACCATCTCGTCGTACTTTCGGTCCAGCTCCTCGATCGCGGCCGCGAGCTCGGCGTCCGAGAGCTCGCCGCGCTCGCGCCGCGCCGCCAGGAGCGCCCGCTGGTTCTCGCGCCAGCGTTCCGCGTCGAAGTTGTAGGTCACGACCGCACACCTCACCGATCCCGAGCGCTACAGGCCCGCGAGCAGCTCCTTGGCCTTCGCCACCGCCTCGCCGAGCGGCGTCGGGATCTTCACCCTGTCGCGGCGCAGCGAGAGCTCGGCCTGGCCCTGCTCCGCCCCCTTCTTGCCGACCACGACGCGGACGGGGAACCCGATCAGGTCGGCGTCGTTGAACTTGACGCCCGGCCGCTCGTCGCGGTCGTCGTAGAACACCTCCACGCCCGCCGCGACGAGCTCGGCGTAGAGCTTCTCGGCGGCGTCCCGGACCGCGGGGACGTCGGGGTTGAGGGCGATCAGCTCGACCTCGAACGGCGCCAGCGGGCGCGGCCAGACGATGCCCGCGTCGTCGTGGTTCTGCTCGACGGCCGCCGCCACCGTGCGCCCGACGCCGAGGCCGTAGCACCCCATGATCATCGGCTGCATGCCGCCGTTCTCGTCGAGGTAGTTGCACGCCATCGCCTTCGAGTACTTGGTGCCGAGCTTGAAGATGTGGCCCACCTCGATGCCGCGCTTGACCACGAGCGGTCTGCCGCAGCGCGGGCACGGGTCGCCGGCCCGCGCCGCGCGGATGTCGGCCACGAGGTCCGCCGTGAAGTCGCGTCCAGGGACCACGCCGACCAGGTGGTGGTCGGCGCGGTTGGCGCCGGTCGCGGCGACGACCATCCGCATCACCTCGGGGTCGGCGACCACGCGCACGCCCTTCAGGCCGACCGGGCCGGAGAACCCCATCGCGCCGCCGCTGACCTGCTCCACCTTGGCCTCGGAGGCGAGCTGGAGGTGGGCCGCGCCGAGCGCGTTCTTGAGCTTGATCTCGTTGACCTCGTCGTCGCCGCGCACGAGGGCGACCGCGAACTCGGCGTCGCTCTCGACGATCATCGTCTTGATGAAGTGCGCCGGATCGAGGCGGAGGAACGCGGCGACGTCGGGCACCGAGGTCGTGCCGGGCGTGTGGACCTCTTCCGGCTTGGCGGGCGGCGTGCCCGGCCACGGCGGCGGCGACGCCAGGGCTCCGGTCGTCGCCTTCTCGACGTTGGCGCCGTAGCCGCACTCGCAGGCGGCGACCGCGTCCTCCCCGGTCGAGGCCAGGACCATGAACTCGTGCGACTCGCTGCCGCCGATGTTCCCGGTGTCGGCCTCGACCGCGGTGTACGACAGCCGGCAGCGGTCGAAAACGCGCCGGTAGGCCGCCTCCATCGCGCGGTACGTCTGGTCCAGGCTCTCCCCGGACGTGTGGAACGAGTACGCGTCCTTCATGATGAACTCGCGGCCGCGCATCAGGCCGAAGCGCGGCCGGATCTCGTCGCGGAACTTGGTCTGGATCTGGAAGAGGTTGGCGGGCAGCTGGCGGTACGAGGTGACCCGCCGCCGCACCGCGTCGGTGATCACCTCCTCGTGCGTCGGGCCGAAGCAGAACTCGCGGTCGTGGCGGTCCTTGATCCGCAGCAGCTCCTTGCCGTAGTGCTGCCAGCGGCCCGACTCCTGCCAGAGCTCGGCGGGCTGCACGCAGGGCATCGAGAGCTCCACCGAGCCCGCCGCGCCCATTTCCTCGCGCACGATGCGGGCCGTCTTCTCGATCGAGCGCCACCCCAGCGGCAGGTAGGTGTAGATCCCCGCCGCCAGCTTGTCGATCATGCCGGCGCGGGCGAGCAGCTGGTGGGAGATGACCTCGGCATCCGCGGGGTTGTCCCGCAGCGTGTACAGGAAATACCGGCTCCAGCGCATGATCAGCCCTTCCGCCGGCCCCGCGCCTCGCGCACGGCCAGCCACCCCACCCTGGCGAGGTGGGTCAACACGTCGGTCTTGAGGTCGCGGGCCGCTCCGTGGCGCGCGCGCTGCAGGACTTCGCGCGCCCGCTCGTCGTCGCCCGCCTCGAGCAGGGCGAGGCCGAGCTGCGTCAGGATCGCCGGCGCCGAGGAGATCGCCACCGCCTGTTCGAGGTAGTCCACCGCGTCCGAGTACTCCTCGCGCCCCATGTGGATCCGGCCCAGCGCCGCGAGCGGGTACGCGCGCAGCTCGCGCGGGATCAGCTCCAGCGACGCGTGCGCGAACTCCAGCGCCCGCGCCTGGTCGCCGCCGCGCTCGAGCTCGGTGAGCGCCAGCTCGTACGCGGCGATGCCGCGCTCGAGCGGTCCCGGGCCTTCGGCGAAAAGCCGGCCGCCGAACCGCTCGACGACGGTGAAGCGCTTCGCCGCCCGCATCGTTTCGAGCAACGCGGTCCACGCGGCGAGCACCGGCGCGCCGCGGCCGCCGAGGCGCAGCAGGCGGTGCGCCGCCGCCAACGCCTGCCGCGGCCGCCCCGCCGCCGCCGCGAGCAGTGCGAGCGAGGCGAGGATCGTCGGGTGCTCCGCCAGGCGCGAGGCGCGCTGGAGCTGGGCGAGGGCGCGCTCGACCTCCCCCGCCTCGGACGCCTGCGACGCCTCCCGCACCAGCACCTCGGCCTCCGGCGGAAGCGGCGGCGCGCCCTCGCTGTCGCCTTCGACGAGGCGGACCGCCTCCTGGTACTGCAGCCGCTGCGGGTCCATCTCCTGCACGCGCCGGAAGCACTCGAGCGCCTTGCGGTGCCACTTGCGGTCGAGGTAGGCGAGCCCGAGGTAGTAGATCGCGTCCTCGAACTCGCCGTCGAGGGCGACGGCGCGCTCGAACGCCGCGGCGGCCGTCCCTGCGTGCCCGGCGTCGAGCTCGACCATGCCGAGCAGGAAGTGCGCCTGCGGAATCTCCTCGCGCTCCAGCGCCGCCCGCAGGTGGACGCGCGCGTCGGAGCCCCGACCCGCCGCCGCGTGCAGGGCGCCGAGCGAGAAGTGCGGCAGGAAGTTGTCCGGCGCCAGCGCCACCGCGCGCTGGAGGTGCTCGATCGCCTCCGCCTCGCGCCGGGTGTCGGCCAGGATGGTGCCGAGGTAGATGCGCGCCTCCACGTTGTCCGGGTTCCAGCGCAGCACCTGGCGAAACGAGTTCTCCGCGGCGCCGAGGTCGCTCCGCTCGAACGCCAGCTCGCCGAGCAGCTCGGCGAGCTCGGGGTTGCGGGGAAAGCGCCGCAGCGCCTCGGCCAGGACCTCCGCGGCGCGCAGCGGCTGGCCGGCCAGGAGCGCGAGCTCGGCGCTCTGGACGGCGCGGGCGCAGGCGGAGGCGGCGCTCCCGCCGGCGGCGCGGGCGCGGGAGACGATCGCCTCACGCCGCTGCCGCAGGCGGTCGAGCAGCTCCTCGCGCGCCATCTCCGTCGTGGCGGCCCGTTCCCAGGCGGCCATCACTTCCGTCTCGCGGATCACCTTGCGGCGGTCGAGCAGCTCGACGAGCGCCTGCACGCCGGAGTCGAGCAGCGCCAGGCCGCGTTCCAGGTCGGCCACCCGCTCGTCGAGACGGGCGAGAAGGGCGTGCAGCCGCTTGGCCGACTCCTCGCCGCCGGAGAGCCGCTCGAGAAGGTGCTCGTCGAACGCCTGCTTTTCGCGCTCGAGGCTGGCCTCCTCCTCCTCGAGCGTCTCCTCGGAGAACTCGCCGTTCGTACCCGAGACGACGACCAGACGTGAGTTGCAGCGCCGGCAGAGCTCCCGTCCGTCGGGGTTCGCCAGGCCGCACCACTGGCAGAGGACGGTCATGACCGCCCACCCGGCCCGTGGTCCGTGGTCCGTGGTCCGTGGTCCGTGGTCCGTGGTCCGTGGTCCGTGGTCCGTGGTCCGTGGTCCGTGGTCCGTGGCCCGTGGCCCGAAAAGGAGAGACTGGGGTCGGGGGTTCGAGGTCCATGGTCCATGGTCCGTGGTCCGTGGTGCGGAACAGCGGCCGTGGTGCCCGGGGGCCGGTGCCCGGCTCCGAGCCCGCGGGCGGTCAACGGGACGCCTGCCAGGGAGAACGGCACGCGCATCGAATCTCAGTAGGCGTAGAACCCGCGACCGGACTTGCGGCCGAAGCGGCCGGCGTCCACCATCTTGACGAGCAGCGGGCACGGCCGGTACTTGGGATCGCCGAGCCCGTCGTGCAGCACCCGCAGGATCGCGAGGCAGGTGTCGAGCCCGATCAGGTCGGCGAGCGCCAGCGGGCCCATCGGGTGGTTCATCCCGAGCTTCATCACGGTGTCCACCGCCTCCGGCGTCCCGACGCCCTCGTACACCGCGTAGACCGCCTCGTTGATCATCGGCATCAGCACCCGGTTCGACACGAAGCCGGGGTAGTCGTTGACCTCGACCGGGACCTTGCCGAGCCGCTTCGCGAGCGTCTCGACGGTCCGGTACGTCTCATCGCTGGTCGCGAGTCCCCGGATCACCTCGACCAGCTGCATCACCGGCACCGGGTTCATGAAGTGCATGCCGATGAAGCTCGCGGGGCGCGAGGTCGCGCTCGCGAGCTTCGTGATCGAGATCGAGGACGTGTTGGAGGCGAGGATCGCCCCCGGCGCGAGCAACCGGTCGAGCTCGGCGAGCACGCCGGTCTTGACCTCGAGGTCCTCGACGACGGCCTCGACCGCGAGTTGACACCCGGCGAGGCCGGCGAGCCCGACCCCGGCCCGGATCCGCCCCAGCGCCGCGGCCTTGGCCTCGGCGGTCACCGTCCCCTTGGACACCTGGCGGTCGAGGTTGCGCGTGATCGTCGCCATCCCCTTGTCGACCAGCTCGCGGGAGACGTCCGCCAGCGCCACGTCGACGCCCGCCAGCGCCGCGACGTGGGCGATCCCGCCCCCCATCTGCCCCGCGCCCACCACACCGATCGTCGTGATCTCCATGGCAAGCCCTCCCGATGCCGAAACGGCAGGTTAGAAACGCGCCGGAAGCGTGTCAAGCGCGCGCCGCCACCGCGCCGGACCCCGCGGCGGCACAACTAGAACGGCCGGCGCGAGGCCGGCCGCACCATGAACCGCGCCACGCGTTCTACTCGCCGTCGTCGCCGATCGCCTCGACCGGGCACGACGCCTTGGCTTCTTCGCACTGGGCCGTTTCCTCGGCGTTCTCGGGCTGCTTGACCACGAACGAGTGGCCCTCGTCCTCGTTGGCCTGGAAGTTGTTCGGCGCCGTCGTGCGGCACACGTCGCAGTCGATGCAACTGGAATCCACGTACCACTTGCCCGCCGCGTTGTCGGGAAGCCGATCGTCCTTTGTCGCCATCCTCAAACCCCCTTCTTTCCGTGACGCCGTCCGACGTCCGGACGGTCGCGAATCTTAGCACAAGTGCAAAGGGCTCATCTCGAGAGCAGCGTCGGCGGGCGGAGGTGCGTCGGCGCCGCGCGGACGGGCGAGCGCGACAGGCCGAGGCCCGCCGCCACCGAGGTGCAGTTGCCGTTGAACACGCAGTCCCAAGGGAACGCCTTCGTGAACGTCTGCTCGAGGTACACGGGGTCGTTGGTGGCGTTGTCGATGCGCGAGCAGTACACCATGAGCGCGGGGACCGGCGTTTGCGCGCCCGAGATGTAAGCGTCCATGCTCACCGTCAGGGTGGCGCCCGAGATCGCGTCGGCCAGCGTCTTGCCGAACAGGTTGATGATCGCCTGGTCGAACTGTTCATGGGCGAGGGGGTACAGGTTGACCGTCGTCTGCGCGATCTGCGTGCCGTCGCCGGCGTTGAGGGTCAGCACGACGTCCAGGCTCGTGAGCGGGTCGGAGATGTTGACGAGGCCGATCGCCGTCCGGTAGCGGGCATCCTCTTCCAGGCCGGTGAAGACCACGTGGTCCAGCCCGCGGTCCTTCTGGTTGATGTCGACGTAGTCGTGCCACGGCAGGCCGGGGATCTCCTGCCCGTAGGTGAGCGGGTTGCCGTTCGTGTCGGCGCCGAGCGAATAGCTCCGGCTGTTGACCACGATCAGCTTGGGGTTGCCCCCGGGAGGGGTCGTCGTCATCAGGGTGCCGGCCTCGTACGCGAAGACGAGGAGCGCGCCCTTGGTGTTCGACAGGCCGAAGTCCGTCTTGATGACGTCGTCGATGTGCACGGCGCCTCCGGGCGGAATGTCCTGGAGCTTGGTGTCGATGTGCCCGAACCCGTCCGCCTGGCGGCCGCCCAGGTTATTCGCCATGTTATAGAACCACGTCGAGTTGTCGTTGTTGCAGCACTGCAGGAAGACGATCTCGACGTCGACCTTGACCGTATCCACGTTCATGATGTCGAGGTCCGTGCGCCAGTTCGAGTTGTTGAGACCGGGGGTGGCCGCCGCCACCGGAACCACCACCAGGTCGGCCGCCCTGAACATGGCGAACGCGCCAGAACTGACGAGCAACCCCAGGACCACGAGCAGCAACATCCGGCTCGACTTCATGCACACCTCCGCGGGGAGTCTACACTCATTCCGGCGCCGGCACCGTGACCGTCGCCACGAGCCCGCCTTTCGGCCGGTTGGCCAGGGCCAGGGACCCGCCGTGGGCCGTCACGATCCGGTCCGCGATCGCAAGACCGAGGCCGGTGCCGCCCTTCCTCCGGGTGAAGAAAGCCTCGCGAACGCGCGCCAGCTCGGTCTTCACGATCCCCGGCCCGGTGTCGCTGACCTCGAACACGACCCGATCGCGCTCCCGCCGCGCCGAAAGCTCGACCCGGCGCACGGCGCACCCGTCCATCGCCTGGACGGCGTTGAGCGCCAGGTTCATCAGGACCTGGCCGAGCTGGCCCCGGTCCCCCCACGCGGACGCGGTGCCGTCGCCGACCACCAGCTCGACCCCGAGGCGATCGCAGGTCGGAGCGAGCAACGCCGCGATGTCGCGGATCAGGACGTTCGCCTCGAACCTCTCCGGCACGGGGGGCGACGGCCGCGCGTACACGAGGAAGTCGTTGACCAGGCGGGACAGGCGCCCGACCTCGCGGCGGGCCATCCCCACGGTCTCGACCGGGGTGTGCCGCGCGTCGAGGTCTTCCTCCAGCAGCTCCAGGTTGATCGAGATCGCGTTGAGCGGGTTGCGGATCTCGTGCGCGAGGTTGGCGGCGAGCGAGCCGAGCGCGGCCAGCTCCTCGTGCAGGCGACGCTTGGCGTCGAGCTGGGCGTTGCGCTGGACCAGGTGCCAGATGAAGACGATGGCGCCGATCAGCACGAGCAGCGACGTCCCGCCGGCGAACGCGGTGTTGACGATGAGCTTGCGGTGGAGGATCGCGATCCGCGCCGCGATCGCGGGCTTGGAGACGCTCAGGACAACCGTGCCCACCTCGTCCGGCCGGGCGCGAAACTGGTAGGTCTTCGTCTTCTCCGTGACCTTGACCGGCGCGATCGGCACCTGCAGCTCGAGGTTCCCCTCCGGGAAGCCGCCCTTGACGCCCTCGGTGACGAACTCCGACTGCCAGACCAGCTTCCCCTGCTCGTTGAACACCTGCACCTTGTCGATCACCTGCTGCCGGGAGAGCGCGGCCGAGATCTGCGAGAGCGCCTCGCGCTGCGTCTCGACCGCCTTGTAGAGGTTGCCCTGGCCCTGCAGTTGGCGTGCCAGCTCCTCGGCCTGCGCCTTCCCCGACAGCAGCACGTCCTCCATGTAGGAGCGCGAGAGCTGCCCCATCATCAGGCGGGCGAAGGAGACGAAGCTCACCACCAGCAGGACCGCGAATACCGCCGCGACCGCGATGTACTGCCGCCTCAGCCGCCAACCGCCCCAGCGCACGGGCGGCATTGTACGTCCCCGCCGCCGCGACTGCGCCCCGGCCCGCCCGGTGGCCCGCGCGAGCCGGTCGGGCCATAATGGGCCGGGAGTCCCGATGACCGCTCGACGACACACGCCCGTCGCTCTCCTGGCCGCGGCCGCGCTGCTGGGGTTGCTCGCCTGCCGGCAGGCGCCCGTCCCGGCGGCCACCGCGCCGGCCGGGGAGGGCCCGCAACGCGGGGGGCAGGTCGTCGTCGCCACGCTCGGCGACGTGACCACGTTCAACGAGTACCAGTCGTCGGGCGAGGCCGGGGAGGCCGAGGTCATCGACCTCCTCTTCCCGGCTCTGATGGTCGAGCAGCCCGACTACCAGCTCCACCCGCCGTCGTTCGCGCCGCGCCTGGCGACCTCGTGGGAGTTCTCCGCCGACAACCGCGACCTCACCTTCCACCTGCGCCCCGACGCGCGCTGGTCCGACGGGGTGCCGGTCACGGCGGACGACGTCCGCTTCACCTTTCTCGTCCAGAAGGACCCGCGCGTGGATTCGCTCGGCATGGAGATCAAGGACTTCATCAAGGACGTCGAGGTCGTGGACCCGCACACCGTCACGTTCCACTTCTCGCGCGTCTACCCCTACCAGCTCATGGACGCCAACGACGGCCACATCGTCCCCGCGCACGCCTGGGGAAAGGTCCCCTTCGAGAAGTGGCGGACGGCCGACTTCGAGAAGATCCTGGTCACCGCCGGACCGTTCCGGCTCGCGGCGCACGCGCCGCAACAGACGATCGTCCTGCAACGCGACCCCACGTACTGGAACGCCCCGCGGCCCTACCTCGACCGGCTCGTGTTTCGCGTCATCCCCGACATGGCCGGCCAGCTCGCCCAGCTCTTCGCCGGCGACGTCGACCTCGTGCCGTCCGTGACGCCGCAGGAAGCCGACCGCGTCGCGGCGGACCCCAAGCTGCGGCTGATCGAGTACCCGTCGCGCCTCTGGGGCCTCGTGGGCTGGAACAACCGCCGCCCGCTCTTCGCCGACCGTCGCGTCCGCCGCGCCCTCTCCCTCGGCATCAACCGCAAGGCGCTCGTGGACACGGTGTTCCGCGGCCACGCCAGGCTCGCCACCGGCCCGATCCTGTCTTCGATGTGGGGTTTCGACCGCTCGCTCCCGCAGCTCCCCTACGACCAGGCACAAGCCGCGGCGCTGCTCGCGCAGGCCGGTTGGCGCGACAGCGACGGCGACGGGGTCCTCGATCGCGGCGGCAAGCCGTTCGCGTTCGACCTCCTCTACCCCGCCGCCAACACGCTCCGCCGCCAGATGGCGCTGCTGATCCAGGCCGACCTCGCGCGCCTCGGGATCAAGGTGCGGCCCCTGCAGGTCGAGTTCACGTCGCTGATCTCGCGTACGGAAGCGGGCGACTTCGACGCCGTCCTCTGGGCGTGGGAGGAGGCGACCAAGATCGACCTCACGGGAACGTGGAGCACGCCGGCCCCGGACCAGGCGAGCAACAACTTCATCGGCTACTCCAACCCGGAGGTGGACCGCCTGATCGCGGTCGCCCGCGAAGAGCCCGACTACACGCGCGCCAAGGTGCTCCTCGACCGCATCCAGGAGGCGATCGTCGCGGACCAGCCCGTGACCTTCCTGTACGAGGCCAACCGCCTGGTCGCCGCCAGCCGCAGCATCGAGGGCGCGGACATCAACGCCGCCGGGGTGTTCTTCAACATCGACGACTGGTACCGGGGCCGGTGATGCTGCGCCGGGCGCTCCGCCGCATCGGGGCCGGAGTCGTCCTCGTCTGGCTGGTCGCCACCGTCACGTTCCTGCTCGTCAGCCTGGCGCCCGGCGACGCGGCGAGCCGGCTCACCGACCCGCGCATCCCGCCCGCGGCCAGGGCGCGGTTTCGCCGCGATTTCGGCCTCGACCGGCCGCTGCCGGCGCGCTACGCGAGCTGGCTGGCGGGCGCCGCCACCGGCGATCTCGGGACCTCGTGGACGCAGCACCGGCAGGTCACCGCGCTGCTGGCCGAGGCGCTGCCTCACACGCTCCTCCTCACCTCCCTCGGTTTGCTCCTCGAACTCGCCGGCGGGGTCGGCCTCGCGATCGTTCAGCTCCGCCGCCCGCACGGCGCCGGCGACCGTGCGATCACGCTCGCGACGCTGACGGCTTACGCGCTGCCGACGTTCGGGGTGGCGCTCGCGCTCGTCGCGGTCTTCTCCTACCGCCTGCACCTCCTGCCGCCGTCGCACATGCTCTCGCTCGACGGCGAGCTGGCGCACGGCTGGCCGCGCGCGCTCGACCTCGCCCGCCACCTCGTGCTCCC
>SCRJ01000194.1 GCA_004298115.1 Acidobacteriota bacterium | reverse complement strand
GGCTCCCGAACTCCGGTGCGTGGATGGTCGGGGTGCGGCAGCTTTTCGGCGTCCTGCTCGTCGCGCTCGCCGGGTACTTCGCGAAGCCGCTCCTCCCCCCTGGCGTGGGGGACGCGGTGTTCGCCGGCCTGCTGGTCGCGGGGGGTCTCTACCTCCTCCTCGTCGCGCGCCCCGGACACGAGCACCCGTGGATCGACCGCTTCATGCGCCTCGCGAGCGCGGCCGTACTCGTCGCGGGTGTCCTCGTGGCGCCCACGCAGGCGCCGACGGGCGCGGCCGAGCTCGCATGGCGGGCGTACGACGAGGACGCCGTGAAGAGCGCGATGGCTGGCGGCCAAGGGGTCGTGCTCGACTTCTACGCCACCTGGTGCGTGCCGTGCAAGGAGCTGGACGAGAAGACGTTCTCCTCGCCCGAGGTGGCGGCGAGGCTCGCCCGGTTCGCGAGGTTCAAGGTCGACCTCACCCGCAACGACCCCGAGACCGACCGGCTGCGCCAGCGCTTCGACGTCGCCGGGGTGCCCACCGTCGCGTTCTTCCGCGACGGCCATGAGGTCGCGGGGACGCGCCTTACCGGTTTCGAGCCGCCGGCCGCGTTCCTCGCGCGCCTGCGGCGGGTCGGGGCCGACTGATCGGGCGACCAGCCGCCGTCACGCCTTGTCCGTCGCCCCGCCGTCCCGCCGTTCCTCCCACGCCCACACCGACTCGTCGTCGTCGAACTCGGGGAGCTTCGGCGTCCGGCCGCGGGCGGCGTTGGCGCGCCACTCCCACAGGATGGCCCACTTGAGGTAGGTTCCGAACGCCTGCAGCATGCAGAACACCAGCCCCGCCATCCCGTCGAGGAAGCCGAACTGGAGGATGTACATCCGCGCGAACCGCCAGAGCGGCCGTCCGAACACCTCCTTGAAGCCCGAACCGCGGTCGGTCTTCCACCCCTGCGCCGCGCCCCAAAAACCGTACTTGACGATCCGCGGCAGGTACTGATCGAACGATTCGACCATGTAGTGCAGCATCGGGCTCTTCAGCACCGGCGCCGGCCCCATCGTCTGCATGTCCGCGTGCACGCGTTTGTTCGGGTAGCGGCCCGCTCCGCGCTTGACGAGGCGCACGACCCGGTCGTGCTGCCACCCCGAGTAGCGGATGACGCGGTCCATGAAGTACGCGCGCCGTTTGATCACGTAGGCCAGCGCCGGCGGGCTTGCGGCGAGGAGCGAGGTGATCTCCGCCTGGAGCGCGGGCGTGCAGCGTTCGTCCGCGTCGAAGATGAGGATCCACTCGAACCTGGTCTGGTCCATCGCCCAGTTCTTCTGGGAGGCGGACCCCCGGTAGGGGCGCTGGAAAAAGCGCACCTTCTCGCACGAACGGGCGATGTCGGGAGTCCGGTCGGTGGAGAACGAATCGACCACCACGATCTCGTCGCACCACTCGAGGGAGGCGATGCACTCACCCACGTTGTGCTCCTCGTTGAAGGTCGTCACGACCGCGGAGATCCTCGGACGTTCGTGCGTTCGTGCCTCGCCGGCTTCCATGCCTGCCTCCGGACCGGCATCTTACACGGTCGGCTCCTGCGGTCCGGGCCGCCGCGCGCGACGCGGGCCGCCGACGCCGCCCGACCGCTCTCACGGCGTCGGGCCGGGCCTCTTGTGCGCGCCGCGGTTGGCGTCTATGGTGCCGCCATGGAACTGGCGCCGGTAGTCATCGAACGGCTGGTCGAGACGGCGCGCCGCGCCCAGGCGATGGCGTACGCTCCCTATTCGAACTTCCCCGTTGGCGCCGCGGTCCTTGCCGACGACGGGCGGATCTTTCCCGGCTGCAACGTCGAGAACAGCTCGTTCGGGCTCACGGTCTGCGCCGAGCGCAACGCGGTCGCGGCGGCCGTCGTCGCCGGAGCGCGGCCGACGGCGGTGGCGGTGGTCGCCAACGGCAACGGGGTTGCGCCGTGCGGCGCGTGCCGACAGGTCCTGGCCGAGTTTGCCGCGGGAATGCCGGTGATCCTGGCGCAGCCGACGGGCGAGGTCGGGCAGGTCGTCGCGCTCGACGCCCTGCTGCCGGGCGCGTTCGTCTTCGGAAAACCGTAGCCGTCGCGGCCGCGGCTCGCGCTGCGGCCCCGGCGCAGCGTGCGCGGGCGGAACCTACGCGCGCCCGCGCCTCCGGCGCAGGAACCTGTAGTCGGGCACCGCGTACTCCTTGAGCTTGGCGATCAGGGCGCCCCGGGAGATCCCCAACGCGCGCGCGCCCTTCGACTGATTGCCCTTCACCTGTCGCATCACCCGATCGATGACGAGCTGCTCGACGCGCGGCACGATCTCTTTGAGGTTGTCGGAGGCCAACGCGTCGGCCAGGCTCGTCGCCGCCTGGGCGCCGCGGGCCACCGCGTCCCCGCCACCCACCGGCAGATCCTCACACCTGACCATCTCCCCGTCCGGGGTCGCCGTGACGAACCGGTTGATCGCCTCCACCAGCTCCGCCATCTCGCCGGGGAACGGCTGCGCCAGCAGCGTGTTGAGGCACTCGAGCGTGATCCCCCGGACGTTCTTCCCCTGCTCCTGCGCGACCCGCGCGAGCATGCCGGCGATCAACAGCGGCAGGTCCTCGCGGCGTTCGGCCAGGCGCGGCACGCGCAGCATGCGGCGGGAGAAGACCAGGAAGAACGCCGGTTCGAGCTTGCCCTGCTGCACCAGGGCGAGCGGGTCCTCGCCGCACGTGACGACCCAACGCACCGAACCGGCGCCTGCCGGCTCGCGCTGCTGCGCCGAAATCAGACCCGCGAGCTCGGCCTGCAGCGGCAGCGCCAAGCGGTCCGCGTTGCGCAGGATCAGGACGCCCCCGCGCGCCCGATCCACCGCGCCTTCGATCCGATCCGCGAAGCTGGGGATGCCGCCGGGTCCGAAGAGCTCGCGGCGCACGGCGCCGTCGTCGGCGGCCCCCCCCTCGACGACCGCGACCGGTCGGCCCCGCCCCGGGCCCAAGGTCGCGAGCAACCGCGCCATTTCCGTGCGTCCGACCCCTTTCCCGCCGCAGACGAGCACCGGCTCGTCCCCCACGGCGGCGGCCAACATGCCCGCCCGTAACACCTGAACCGCCTGTGACGTGCCCGGAATCCGGGCGCCCAGCGTCTGGCGCGCATCCCCATTCAGGCCCGGCACCACGGTGTCCGCCCGGCCGATCTCGCGCCAGCGCAGGCCGAGCAAGCGGGCGGTTTCGCCCAGCAGGCCGGCGCCCTCGTTGCCGAGCATCCCCGCGGGCCGGGCTGCGATCGCGCCAACCCCCTCGCCGTCGAGCGCGCAGACCGGGAAGATGACGACCGCCGAACCGCCGGTTCCGAGTTGCGCGTACCGCCCCGGCGTCGTCAGGTCACGAAGCTTCGCCGAGGAGAGCCGCGGCAGGTCGCCCTCCCACACCGAGGCCAGCGCCGCCATGCCGCCGCTCCCGTCCGGCGCCAGCATCGCCACCTCGACACCCGGCAACGCGTCTCTGATCAGCGCGATGATGGTCCGGAAGCAGTCGCTGTGCGGCGTCGCCAGCGCCGCGATGACGCCGGATCGCGTCGCCGCGAAGCCGGCCGGATCCGAAAGGAACACCATCTGGGGCGCGCCGGCCTCGGCCGCAGACGACGACCCCGCGGTTTCCTCGGGCGGACCCTCCTCCGGGGCGCCTTCGGCACCGCCGGCTTCCGAGCCGCGAAACACCAGCGTCATCGGCCCGAGTCGAACCCGGTCGCCCGGGTAGAGCACGCCCCGCGAGCGGCGCTCGCCGTTGAGGACGACGGTCTGGCGATCGACCGTCACGAACGTGAACACATCCCCGTTCCGATGCATCACCAGGTGGCGGTCCGCGACGGCCGGGGATCGCACGACGACATCGTTCCTGCTCGAGGAGCCCACCGTGATCTGGCTCTTGTCGAGCCGGTAGTTGAGGACGGCCCCGTTCTCAGACTCCACCGCGAGCAGAACCATCGCCACCCCCATGGACATGTTCAATCCTACACCAGCCGAGCCGCACCTCAAAGCCAAGTGTCAATGATTCGCGCAACAGAGCCAAGACTTGCCCGCCATGTCCTTGTCGGTCCGGCAGTTGCGCCGTGCGGGCCGTGCGCGACGAGCCCGGCGGGAGCCTCAGGCCCGGGCCACGCCCATCCGAATGGGGAGCACGATCGTCGGCAGGCCGGAGAACTGCAGCCGCCGCTGAATGGCAAACGCGGTGTCGTTGTGCAGGAGGCGGTAGTAGAACCTTTCCTGGGCGAACACCAGCTTGCCCAGGAAGACGACGCCCTTCGGGAACTCCCGCCGCACGTCCTGGCAGAGCTGCTCGGCGTCGAGGACGACGTCCGTCCCGATCCGGTACCGCGAGTCGGCCGCGAGCCCGAGCCGGTGCGCGAAATCGACGTAGCGCCGCAGACCGGCCTCGGTGCTGGCGATCAGCGAGTCCACCTCGTCCCTCCCCTTGAAGTGCCCGGAGTCGACGACGCCGACGGAGAGGAAGACGATGTTCCGGTAGTAACCGGGGAAGAGCCTCTGGATCGACAACAGGGCGTGCACGCCGAGGCCGCCGTACCCGGACACCATCAGGATCGCCACCGGGGCGGCGGGGTCGACCGGGGGGGCCGGCGCCGCGCCCGGGTCGGTCGGGATCTCCGAGAGGATCGCGTCGATCTCGACGATCTCGCGCTGGATACCCTGATAGTGGCGGCGTACGAGGAGGCAGACCGCGATCAGTGCCGAAGTGATGGCGAACGTCAGCCACGCGCCCTCGGTGAACTTCTCGAACGTCGTGATGACGAGGATGGCGATGCAGAGGACGAGCGTCACCGCGTGGAGGACCACCTTGCCCGCCCAACCCCGGTGGAGGCGTCGGTCCGCGATCCACATCCGCGCCATGCTGACCTGCGTCAAGCTGAACGTGATGAAGACGTTGATCGCGTAAAGCACGACCAGGAACGACACCCTTCCCTGCGAGTAGATCAGCAGGCCCGCCGCGGCGCCGGCCATGAGGACGATGCCGTTCTTGGTGACCAGCCGCTCCGACAGGTTGGCGAAGGCGTGCGGCATCCACGAGTCCATCGCCATGTTCGACAAGACCCTCGGACCGTCGATGAAGCCCGTCTGGGCCGCCACGAACAGGAGCGCCCCCTCGGACACCAGGGTGACGACGACGAGCCACGCCCCGATCCGCCACCCCCCGAGAACCCACGAGCCCATGACCCGATCGAGCAGGACGGCGTTCATCGTCTGGCCTTCGGCCGGGGCGGCGTGCCAGAGCAGGTAACAGACCAGGATCCCGCCGGCGGTGAGGGCCAGCGACGCCGCCATGTACAGCATCGTCCGCTTGGCGGTCGCCACCCGCGGCTCCTTCAGGATCTGCAGCCCGTTGGAGACCGCCTCGATGCCGGTGTAGGTGCCGGCGCCGAGGGAGTACGAGCGCATGAAGATGAGGAAGACCGCCCAGAAGCCGAGCACGCTGACGTCGTGCGTCGCCGCCGCACGCGCGGCGTGCACGACCTGCGGCCAGACCCCGAGGTGGGCGGTGATGCCGTAGCCGATCAGCAGGGCGTGCATCGCGACGAACACCAGGAAGATCGGCAGCAGCACCTTCACCGACTCCTTGATCCCCCGCAGGTTCAACACGACGAGCAGCAGCAGGATCGCGAGGTCGAGCGGCACCTTGATGTGGTGCCAGCCGATCGGCACGAAGCTGAGAATCGCATCCACCCCCGAGGCGATCGAGATCGTGATCGTGAGGACGTAGTCGACGACGAGGGCGGAGCCCGAAACGACGCCGGGGATCGGCCCGAGGAGCTTGCTCGCGACCACGTAACCGCCGCCGCCGCTGGGGAAATGCTCGACGACGAACGTGTAGGAGTACGACAGCAGGACGACGGTGAACGTGGTCAACGCGGCGAGGGCGAGCGCCAGGTACTCGTGCCCCAGGATCGCCCGGAAGGCCTCGTCCGGCCCGTATGCGGAGGATGAGAGCCCGTCGGCGCCGAGACCGACCCACGCCAGGAAGGCGACCAGCGAGAGCTTGTGAAACACGTTGGGGTCGGTGGGGTCCTTGGGCTTGCCGACGAGCAGCCGGCCGAGGCGGCCGAGGCCCCCCCGACCCGAACTCACCGGCGCGTCCGGTTCCGGCGTCCCTCCGGGCAACTCGTACACCGCTCAGGCCCCCCAGCCGAGCGACGCCGGTTGACGCCGGTCGGCGCCGAAACGGTACCACAGGCGGGATCCAGGCCCGGCGCGTACGGCGCCGTCCCCCGTTTGCCCGGGTGCCGCCTTGCGGCTAGACTCAGGGTGGTGTTGCGGCCCCCGATCCTGCTCGCTCAGCTCCCCCCTCCCGCCGACGACCCGGCTGTCGCCGCGATCCTGCACGGCCTCCTGCAGGCGACCGGCGCCTCGGGGTGCCGGCTGTCCCTGCAGCTCCTGCCCGACGGACCCGAGGCCGACTACCAACTCGGCCCGCAGAGCCCGACCGCGCCGCTCGTGGCCCAGCTCGAAACGCCCAGCTTCCGGGGCCTCCTGCGAATGTTCGACGCCGGGACGCGGCCCGCCGCCAGCCTCGCCGCGCTCGAATGCCTGCGCCCGATGATCGAGGGCGCGTTGCTGGCAATGATCGACCGCAACAACGCCAGCCGCCAGATCGACATCCTGGCGCAGATCCTCGGCGTGGCCAACGAGGCCCACCTCCTCATGGACGACCGCGGCGAGATCTTCTTCGCCAACACCCGCGGCGAGGAACTCCTCGCCCTCCATACCGAGCAGCCGCAGGCCAGGCTCGCCAGCGGCGTCACGGCTCCGCTGCTCTCGCTGATCGTGTCCGAGATCGCCGCGCTGGTGGAGGCGGGCGAGCGTGTGCGCCGCCAGGTCCTCACGACCGGCGACGGGGGTCGCTGGCGCCTCGAGGTCGTGGCGCTCGTGGGCCTCGGGGGCGCCGGCTACTCGCTGGTCGTCCTCTCTCCGGTCCGCCTCCTGCAGCCCGAGGAGATCCGCCGGCGCTGCTCCGAGGTGCAGGTCTCCCGCCGCGAAGCCGAGGTGCTGGCGTTGCTGCTGCGCGGTCAGAAGGCGAGCGAGATCGCCTTGCGGCTGGGCATCACCGAGTACACGGTCAAGGACCACCTCAAGCACGCGTACGCCAAGCTCGGGATCACCTCGCGCGGCCAGTTGCTCACGCGCCTCGAAGCGACCGTGCCGGACGCATCCTGATTGGTATACTCGCCCGCGTGGTGCGAATCGGAAACGTCGCCGTCGATCCCCCGTTGATCCTCGCGCCGATGGCGGGGATCACCGATCGGGACTTCCGACTGCTCATCCGCAGGTTGGGCGGCTGCGGCCTGGTATCGATGGAGTTCATCTCCAGCGAAGGCCTCACGAGACAACGTCCGAGCACTCTCAAGATGCTGCACTTCGTCGACGAGGAGCGGCCGATCGCGATCCAGATCTACGGCTCCGACCCCGCGAAGATGGCCGAGGCCGCGCGGCTCGTGGCGGACATGGGGGCGGACGTCTGCGACGTCAACATGGGCTGCCCCGCCAACAAGGTGCTCAAGGGGTGCGCGGGCGCGGCCCTCACCGGCGATCTGCCCCTCGCCCGGCGCATCGTCCGCGCCGTGCGCGCGGCGGTCACGGTTCCGCTCACGGTGAAGTTCCGCCTCGGCATGCGCGAGGATGCCGCAACGTTCCTCGAGCTCGGACGCATCTGTCAGGAGGAGGGCGCGGACGCCGTCACCCTCCACCCCCGGACGGCGCGGCAGCAGTTCAGCGGGCGCGCCGAGTGGGGGGCGATCGGGGAGCTCAAGCGCGCGCTCGTCATTCCGGTCGTCGGCAACGGCGACGTGACGACGCCCGAGGAAGCGGTTGCGATGCGGCGGCAGACTGGTTGCGACGCGGTCATGATCGGCCGCGCGAGCCTGACCAACCCGTGGATCTTCCTGCAGGCGGCCGCGCTCCTGGGCGGGGAGCCGTACGGCCAGCCGTCGCTGACGCAACGCCGCGCACTGATGCGGACCCACTTCCACGAGGTCATCGGCCGGGAGGACGAACGGACGGCGCTGCACAAGCTGCGCCGCTTCACCGGCTGGTACACCCACGGCCTCCCGGACGGCCGCACCTTGCGCCGGCGTCTGTCCGAACTCGCCTCCGCCCAGGCCGTGCTCGGCGCCGTCGAGGACTACTTTCTCGCCCAGGGAGCCGCCTGAGATGCCTCGCCTGCCGATGACGATCCCCGGGAACCTCGAGGCGCTCGCGCCCGAGATCCCCGCCGGCGTGCTCGACGAGCCGTTCCGGGCGGCGTGCGAACGTCTGGACCGCTACATCGGGGCGCTGGTCCGGGAGATGGCGTCCGCGCTCGACCTCGGTGCGAGCGAGGAGCCGGGGTACGACCGCATCGTCGCCGAGCGCGGCTGGAACGACGGCGGGAGCCTGGCGGTGCGCTGGTTGATCGAGACGCTCGATCTGTACGGGCTGACCGAGCGCACCTCCGGCGGCTGGCGGCTCGTCCCCGGCCCCGCGGCCGCGTCCTCGACGGAAATCCGCGCCGAGGCCGAGCGCCTCCTGCCGGCGGCCGGCCCCGCCTACGAGGTCCTCGAGCTTTGCGCCGCCGCCCTGCCGGCGGTGCTGCGCGGCGAGTTGCGCGGCCAGGACGCCCTGTTTGGGCCCACGACGCTGGGCCTCTGGTTCGACTACTTCTCCAACTCGAACCCCCACTACGCCCTGAACAACGTCATCACGGGGGCGGCCGTGGCACGCGCGGCGCGCCCCGGCGCCCGCATCCTCGAGGTCGGCGGCGGCGGCGGCAGCGCCGCCGAGGCCGCCCTCGCGGCCCTGACGCAGGCCGGCAGGCCGCCCTCGGCGTACGTCTTCACGGAGCTCCAGCCGGCGTTCCTGCGCCGCGGCGCCCGGACCGTGCAGCGGGCGCTCCCGGCCGGGTGCGAATGCCGGGCGCTGCGCTTCGACATCAACCTCGAACCCGCGGCTCAGGGCCTCGACGGCGCTCGCTTCGACGTGGTGTTCGGGGTGAACACGTTGCACCTCGCCCACGATCTCGCGGCGACCCTGGCGAACTTGCGCGCCCTCCTCGCCCCCGGCGGCGCGATCGTCGTCGGCGAGCTGTTGCGCCCGTCGCCGATCGCACCCGTGCACCTCGAGCTGCCGTTCACCTTGCTCGACGAGTATGGCCGCGTCCCGCTCTCCGACGGGATCCGCGAGCGCCCAGGGTTCATGAGCGCGCAGGGGTGGACGCGGGCGCTCGCGGCGGCGGGTTTCCGCGAGGTCACGGTGATTCCGGCGCAGATCGAGCGCTGTGCGGCGATCTACCCCGGGTTCTACTGTGGGGCGGTCGCCGCTCGCGGCTGAGTCCCGGGCCCCGCTTAGAAGCGGACACGCACGCGGTAGGTCAGAACCGCCTGTCCGCCGGCCGGCACCGGCACCGCGAACGCCACGCCGGACGCCGAGAGCTTCTCGAACGGATGCGAGTTCGCGAGCATCTCCCACTCGCCGCCGACCTGGTCGCGGACCTCGACCGTCACCGCCGCGTCCTTGTGGTTGCGCAGCGTCACCTCGAACGCGTCCTCGTAGAGGTTGTCCGCCAGCTTCCGGTAGTCGGTCTGCCGGCGCTCCGCCACGACGTCGAACGCGTTGCCCATCGTGACCTTGACCGTCTCGTCCTTCGGGGTGTGCTCGATGCGGTCCTCGCCGACGAACTGCGCTTGTCCGCGCCGATCCTTCTGGTACAACCTCACCACGCCGGCGGGCAACGCCATGCCGAGGTGGTTCTCGGCCCGGTTGGCGATCTCGACGTCGACCCGCACGTCCTGTTTCTGCCGCCCGATCCGCTGCAGGTACCACCACTGCGGGCTCGCCACCACGTATCGTTTCGTCACCTTGACGTTCTCCGCCTCGAGCAAGGCGACCTGCTTCTTCTGTCGGTCTTTGATCGTGGTCGGGCGCTCCAGGGTGTAGAGGTGGTACTCGGCGAACGCCTCCTCCTTCATCTCCGCCGACGCCGCCTTCGCGGCCATCATCATGGGCTGCGGACCGGGCCGCGCCTCGGGGGCGAGGTTGACCTCGCCGGCGACCAGCTGCAACGTCGCGTCCGGGTACGACGCGCCGGAGGTGTTGTCCAGCGTGACCCACCCGAGCAGCCCCC
>SCRJ01000193.1 GCA_004298115.1 Acidobacteriota bacterium | reverse complement strand
GTCGCGACCTGCTGCCCGCCGAACAGCAGCTGGACGCGGCGGACGCCGGGGCAGTTGGCGGCGATGCTGTTGACGGCCGCGTAGGCGAGGTCGAGCTCGCCGTCGGTGCCGGCGACCACGTCGGCGGGCGGCGGTGTGAGGTCCACCCAGGCGTTGCCGTCGCGGTCGAGGAACACGGCCTGCACGGTGGCGCCCCACGGCACCGCCGGCGCGAAGCCCTGGTGCGAGCCCGCGACGAGCTCCTCCATGACCAGCTTGATGCGCGCCGGGACCCCGGCCGGCAGCTCGGGCACCTCGCGCGCCTCGCGGTGCAGCATCGCGTCGTCGCCCGGGAAGAAGAGGACGAGCGCGGCGGGCACCGGCGTGGGGGCGGGCGTCGCCTCTTCCGCCGCCGGCGGCGGCGCGGGGGCACGGTGGCGACGGCCGAGCAGCACGACGGCCGCGAGGACGCCGAGCACGACCAGGGCTGCCACGATCGGGCGCAGCGTCTTCATGGCGTGGGCGTGTCGGCCGGCGGCGTGGCCGGGCCCGGCGTCGGCTCGTGCAGGTAGGCGACGATCGCGTCGGCGAGGGCGGCGGCGATCTGTTGCTGCGTGTCCGGGGACAACAGCCGCGCGGCCTCGTCGGCGTTGGAAAGGAAGCCGACCTCGACCAGCGCCGCCGGCATCGTCGCCCCGGTCAGCACCACGAACGGCGCCTGACGGATGCCGCGGTCCTTGATCCCCTGCAGGGCGTTGAGCTTCTCCTGGATCGAGCGGGCCAGGCGCGCGGAGTTGTTGAGGTTCGCGACGTGCGCGAGATCCCAGAGGATGAGCTGCACGGTGTCGGGGCCGGCCGAGGCGTTCTCGCGCGCCGCCGACTGCGCCGCCTGCGCGTCGGAGGCGTCGGCGCTCATGTAGTAGGTCTCGGCGCCGTGCGCGCCGCGGGCGAGCGAGGCGTTGGCGTGGATCGAGACGAACACCGTCGCCTGCAGGCGGTTCGCGAGCGCGGTCCGGTCGGTCAACGACACCGTGTCGTCGCCGTCGCGGGTGAGGCGGGCGGCCACGCCGGCGGCCTGGAGCTGCGCCGCGGTGGCGCGCGCGACCGCCAACGTGATGTCCTTCTCCAGTTCGTTGCCGGGTCCCTTGGCGCCCTGGTCCCCACCGCCGTGCCCGGGGTCGAGGACGACGAGAGGGCCGGCGCGAGGCGTCGCGACCGCCGCCACCGGCGCGGCGGCGCCGAGCCGGACCACGAACCGCGGCGGGTTGTCGAGCGGGTAGGTGTTCGCGACCTCGGCGCCGGCGGCGAGGTGGAGCGTGAGCGTCGTGCCCCGGAGGTCGCCCCCGAGCAGCTCGGCGTCAGGCACGATCGGCTTGGCCAGCGTTACCGGGGTGACGAACTGCAGCGCGACGGCGCCCGGCGTCGCCGCGACCTGCGGCCGCTGCGAGGTGCCGCGCACCACGAGCGTCGTGCCCGTCGGGGCGCGCACCACCGAGACCTCGATCACCTCGCCGGCCGAGGTGCGCGCCAGCTCGAACGCCGCGCCGCTCGCGCGCACCGTCCAACCGAACGGCGCCAGCAACACCGCGGCCGTGGCCGGCGCACACACGATGTGGCCCTCGAGCTGCCGCAACGGCCCCGGCAACCGCGTCAGGCGGCCGTCGACGACGGCCAGCGCTCCGCCCGGCGTGAACTGGACCTGGTGGTCCCCGGTGACGGCGCTGTAGCTGCCGGCGGCGGCCGCGAACTGGACGTCGATCCCCGCGAGGCGCATCACCGCGAGCGCGTCGAGCAGGTCGCCGCGGGCGAACACCTCCTGCGGACCCTGCGGGGTCGTGACGGTGACCGCCGCCGCCGCCATCGGCAGCAGCAGGAGTACGGCAAAGACGATCGCGAGGGTCTTGCGCATGGCTCGTGTGGGGGCGCGGTTTCCCCGCACCCTGAGCCCCCGAGGTTACACGCTCGCAGCTACTTGAGGCAAGGCCCGCGGCGGCCGCCGACGCGGTCCGCCCTCACGCCCGCGCCGCCGTGCGCAGGAACTCGTCCACCGCCGCCACGACGTCCCCGACCGTCGCGGCGAATCCGGCGAGGCGCACCGAGGTGACGAACTCGCGGTGCCCGCGGCCGGCGCGGTACTCCGGCTCGCGCGAGGGGTGGCGCAGGTAGCGGTCGAGCAGACCGAGATTGGGTTCCACGAGGACCGAGACCTGGAAGAGGACCCGGCCGCCGGCGAGGCGCAGCGAGCTGCCCGCGATCTTGCGGTCCCCGAGACACAGGTCCGAGATCCCGCGCATCGCGACGCCCTCGACGCCGACGGCGGCAAGCGCGGCGGCCACCGCCCCGCAGCAACGCCGGAAGTACGGCTCCGGGAAGCGCACCGCGGGGTCGGCGGCGAGCACCGCGGACGCCGCAACGACGCCGGGCGCCAGCACCACCGCACCGCCTCCGGAGGGCCGCACCACGACCGGGACGCCGTCGGCCGCACAGCGCTCGAGGACGATCTCGCGCGCGGCGGTGCGGGAGCGGCTCACCACCACGACGACCTCGCGCGCCGCCTCCGCCCGCACGAACGGCGGCGGCGCCCCCGCCAGGTCGAGACCGGCGAGCGAGCGGGCGTGGCCGGACGGCGGCGGCGGGATCTGGGCGGCGTCCACGCCCCGGATTGTAGCGACCGGGGACCGCGGCGTGCCGCCTGAGGCAGACATTTGTGCCCGTTTGTGTCCTATACTTTGTCGATGGAGTGGCACATCCTGGGGAGCTTCGGCGGGTCGAGCCCGACGTGCCGGATGACCTCGTTTCTCATCAACGGCGAGCTCGCTCTCGACGCCGGCTCGATCACCCAGGCGCTGCCGCTCGACGCGCAGCGGCGCATCCGCCAGATCGTGCTCACCCACTCGCACCTCGACCACACCGCGTCGATCCCGTTCCTGGTCGAGAACACCTTCGGGGAACAACGCGAGGCGCTCGAGATCCTCCTCACGCCGCAGGTCCTCCACACCGTCAAGATGCACCTGTTCAACAACGACACCTGGCCGGACTTCACGCGCATCCCCAACGACATGCTGCCGGCGGTGCGCCTCACCCAGGTCGAGCCGCGGACCACGTTTACCGCCGGCGGCCTGCGCCTCACCTCGGTGCCGGTGCGGCACACCGTCCCGACGCACGGCTACCTCGTCGAGGACGAGGGTGGCGCGGTGCTCTTCACCTCCGACACCGGGCCGACGCAGGAGGTCTGGGACCTCGCCAACCGGACGCCCAACCTCAAGGCGGTGATCGTCGAGGTCTCGTTCCCGAGCCGGATGCAGGCGGTGGCGGACGTCTCGCTGCACCTCACCCCGACGACCCTCGCCGCCGAGCTCGCCAAGCTCAAGCGCGACGTCGCCGTCCACCTGTACCACCTCAAGCCGGCATACGTGGACGAGCTGCGCCAGGAGCTGGCCGCGACCCGCTTCCCCCACCCGGTCGAAGAGCTCCGCCAGGGCGACACCTACACGTTCTGATCTCCTCACCTGCGGTTGTTGTGAGAACGACCGCCATCCCCCGACCCTTGGCCATTCCGAGGACCACCGCCGTCCCTCGACACCTGGTCATTGCGAGGAGTCCCGCCAACGGCGGGACGACGAAGCAATCTCGTGCCGACGGCGATGCCGAGTTGCCCCGCGATGACCTCGGGATTGCCGCGGTTCCCTCGCTCCGCTCGGGAACCTCGCAATGACCGGGGGAAAACCGGTCATTGCGAGGAGGTGCGAGCACAGCGAGCACCGACGAAGCAATCTCGTGCCGGCCGCGATGCCGAGGTACCCAGCGGCGACCTCGAGATTGCCGCGGTTCCCTCGCTCCGCTCGGGAACCTCGCAATGACAGCGGTCGGCGCGGCCCCTCGTACCCCAACCCTGCGACGCCAGGACGGGCAAGGGCGCCTGCCCCACGGAACCCCTCATGTCGGACCCGACCGCCCTCGGGTCTTGGATGTGGGGTCCCCCGATGGGCGGGCGCGCGCTATCCGGCGGCGCGGACGAGACGGGCGAATAGGTCCACGACCGGGGACCCGGCCGTCAGCTCGGGGTGGAACGTCGCCGCCAGAATCGCGCCCTGGCGCAGCAGCACCGGATCGTCCCCGCGCGTGGCCAGCACCTCGACACTCGTCCCCACCGCGGTCACGCGCGGCGCGCGGATGAAGACCCCTTCGAGCGCGTCCGTCCCGAGCCCGTCGCGATCGCGCACGGTGAGGCTGACGACCGCCGAGTCGAGCTGCCGCCCGTAGGCGTTGCGCTCGACGACCGCGTCGAGCACCCCGAGCGAGCGTTGCGGCGGGAGGCGCACCTCGCGCGCGAGCAGGATCACCCCGGCGCAGGTCGCGAGCACCGGCAGCCCGCCCTTGATCTCCGCTACGAGGCGCGCGCCGAGGTCGCTCCCCTCCATGAGGGTGAGCATCGTGGTGGACTCCCCGCCCGGGAGGACGAGGCCGGCGAGGCCCGCGAGGTCGGAGGAGGTGCGCACCTCGCGGGTGGCGGCGCCGCGCTCGGCCAGCGCCCGGGCGTGGGCCGCGTAGTCGCCCTGCAGCGCGAGCAGCCCGATCGGCGCCCAGCGGCCAGGCACTCACCACCCCCGGCGGGAGAGCATCTCCTCGGGCGTGAGCTTGGCGATGTCGAGGCCGGCCATCGCGCCCTCGAGGCCGCGCGAGGCCTCCAGCACCACCGCCGGGTCCTGCCAGTGGGTGACCGCCTTGACGATCGCCGCGGCGCGCCGCGACGGGTCCTCCGACTTGAAGATCCCGGAGCCGACGAACACCGACTCGGCGCCGAGCATCATGCACAGGGCCGCGTCGGCCGGGGTGGCGACGCCGCCGGCCGCGAAGTTCGGCACCGGCAGCTTGCCCTCGCGCGCCACGTACTCGACGAGCTCGAGCGGCGCCTGCAGCTCCTTCGACGCCGGCACCAACTCGGCGGCGTCGAGCGTGCCGAGACGGCGCATCTCGCGGCGCACGGCGCGCAGGTGGCGGACGGCCTCGACGATGTTCCCCGAGCCGGCCTCGCCCTTGGTGCGGATCATCGCGGCGCCCTCGCCGATCCGGCGCAGCGCCTCGCCGAGGTTGCGGCAGCCGCACACGAAGGGGACCTTGAAGTCGCGCTTCCAGACGTGGTTCTCCTCGTCGGCCGGGGTCAGCACCTCGGACTCGTCGATGAAGTCCACGCCGAGCGCCTCGAGCACCCGCGCCTCGGCCATGTGCCCGATCCGGCACTTGGCCATCACCGGGATCGACACGAGCTTCATGATCTCCTCGATCTTGCCGATCGCGGCCATACGGGCGACGCCGCCCTCGGCGCGGATGTCGGCCGGCACGCGCTCGAGCGCCATGACGGCGGCGGCGCCGGCGTCCTCGGCGATCTTGGCCTGCGCCGCATCGGTGACGTCCATGATCACGCCGCCCTTGAGCATCTCGGCGAGGCCGACCTTGACTCGGAACTGTTCTGACTGGAACTCCATCTCGTCCTCCCGGACCCCGGAGCCGACGCTCCGGATCCCCTCTCGTCTCACACCAGCGGCAGCGGCCCGCGTCCGGGCTCCAGCGCCGCGCAAAAACCCCGCATCCCCTCTTCGAGCCGCTCGCCGCCGACTGCGGCGTACGCGAGCCGCACCACGTCGTCGCGGCCGGACACCGACATCGCCGGCCCAGGCAGCACCCACACCCCGCGCTCCCCCGCCCGCGCCGCGACGGCGCGCGAGCTCCACCCCGGCGGCAGCGTCACCAGCAGCGAGAAGCCGCCGCGCGGCACGCTCCACGCCACGCCTTTCGGCGCGTGCGCGAGCGCGGCGAGCACGATCTCGAGCCGGGCGCGTGCGGCGCCGCGCAGGCGCGCGAGCTGGTCGTCGAACACCCCGCGCCGACACAGCGTCCACGCCGCCGCCTCCAGGAACGGGCTGCCGCCGAGGTCGGCCGAACTCTTCACCGCGGCGACACGCTCGAGCAGCTCGGCCGGGCCCGCGACCCAGCCCACGCGCAGCCCGGGGAACAGCGCCTTCGAGAACGAGCCGACCGCCACCACGGCGGGGTCGAGCGCGGCCAGCGGCGGCGGCACCTCGCCGTCGCTCACCAGCGCCGGGTCGAACAGCTCCTCCACGACCTGCACGCCGCGTCCGCGCAGCAGCCTGAGCAGCTCGCGCCGGTTCTCCTCCCCGAGCACCAGCCCCGAGGGGTTGTGCAGTGTGGGGGTGAGGATCGCGAGCAGCGGTCGCTCCTGCCGGAGCAGAGCGGCGACCTCGGCCGGCCGGACGCCGTCGCGGTGCACCGGGATCCCGACCACGCGCACCTGGTGGAGGGCGAGCAGCGGCGGCAACCCCGGGTAGGTCGGGTCCTCGACCAGCACCGTGTCGCCGGGGCGCGCCAGGGCGCGCAGCAGCAGGTCGAGCGCGTGCTGCACGCCGCCCGTCAGCAGCACCCGGTCGGCCGCGGCCGGGACGCCGAAGCTCGCCAGGCGCGCCGCGAGCCACCCGCGCAGCGGCTGGTACCCCCAGGCGCTGCCGTACTGGGCGACGCCTTCGCCCTCGCCCTCGCCGACGCCCAGCCAGCGGAACACCTGCCCGGCCGGCAGCAGCTCGCGGTCGGGCGCGTAGCGGGCGAGGTCGATCCCGCCCGCCGGCGGCTCGAACCCCGCCGGCGCCGGCTCGGCGTGCGCCGCCGGCCGCCGGCCCGGGCGCCCGGGACGCAGCGCCAGCAGGCCGCGCCGCGCCAGCTCGCGGTACGCCGCGGTCACCGTGGCGCGGTTCAGGCCGATCTCGACCGCCAGCGCGCGCGCCGAGGGAAGCGTGCCGGCCCCGTCCTCCGCGAGCGTGGGGGCGAGCGCCTCGGCCAGCCGCAAGTAGAGCGGGTGCGAGGCCGAGGCCGAGACGGCGCGGCGGGCGCGGTCGAGGATCTGGTCCACGCCGGCACGCTAGGCCGGCCTACGCCATTTGTCAAAATGGCCGAGCCATTCAGACCTGCGGGCCAGACGAGCCCTGATGTGGTGGGCGCCCGCCGGGCGCACTTCCGTTGTCCTGGCGCTCGGAGGGCAAGAGGAAGCCGGCGCGGCGCGCCGGCCCCACATAGAGACACGACAGATCCCTGCCGCGATGGAGGCGCGAGCATCGGCCACGACGCCGAACGCACCGAGGCGGCCGCCCGCGCCGACACGCTTGACAACGTCGGCCATGATCCTGAGAATCGACAGTGGACAACAGTAATAGGAAGGCGAAGGGGGCCGACGATGCGAGGAATGGCGGGGTGTGCGCGAGCCGTAGCGTTGACCATGACCGTGGGTGCGTTCGGGGTGCAACTGAACGCCGCGCCCCCACCCACCGTGATCCCCGACCACCCGCCCAACGCAGCGGCGGCGACCGCCGCCGCCGGGCACTACCAGCTCGCTCCCGACATCCTCGTCAACTCGGTGTGGATCGGCGGCGGGATCATCAATCAGGCGTTCACCCCGTTGGGAGGCGACCCAAAGGTCGGCGAGACGATCTACCTCGGGTGCGACATCGGCATCAAGGGCACCGTGCCCGCCCTGGCGTTCAAGGTCGCGTGGTACATCGACGGCGCGAAGACGTGCGGCGAGGGCTCCGACACCGTGCAGAACCCGCCGGTGTGCGAGTTCGCCTGGCCGCTCACCGTGGGGACCAAGGTCTTCATTACCTACGTGCCGCACCAGGCCGGCACCCACACGTACAAGTGCGCCGTCGACGTCGGCAACCAGGTCGCCGAGCGCAGCGAGAGCAACAACTCGCGCGAGATGACGTTCAAGGCGCTGCGCACGTTCTCGGTCGCGCCCCCCGCCGCCAAGACGCTGCAACCCGGGGTCGTGCTCGGCCCGAAGCTCCAGGGGTATTGAGCGCTCCGAGGAACGGGCGCCTGCCAGGGCGCACAAGCTCCCGCCGGCTGGGTGGTCGGCGAACTCGGAGGGCAAGAGGAAGCCGGCGCGGCGCGCCCGCCCCATGGGTCCGTCGATCTGGGTCCGTGGCCGGCCGCCGCTGCTAGTGCGGCGGGAACTTCACCTTGAACGTGCCGCTCATCCCCTTGAACTTGTTGTCCGGGGTGTACACGCTCACCCGCAGCGAGTTCTCCGCGGTCTCGCCGATCGTCCACTGGTAGCTGCCGCTGTTCGGCGCGGGGTAGGCGCCCGCCGCGGAGCTGCCGTCCGGCCAGCAGATCTGCAGCCACACCGTGGGGTAGCCGGCGATCTTGTCCTTCTTCCACGTGATCGTCATCGTGCTGCCGATGGCGTACTCCTGGCCGGCGACCGGCGAGACGATGTCGATCCGGTTCAGCGGGACGAAGGTGTGCGGGAGCGGCGCGAGTACCTTCCCGGGCTCGATGGTGAACAGCTCGCTCACCGCCACCGACCCGGCGAGCGGCGCGGCGCGCTTGTAGAAGTGCAGGCGGTACGTCCCGGGGGGCGCGTTGATCCGCCACTTGAACGAGCCCGTCAACACGTCCGCCTTCCCGACCTGGTCGATCCAGTTCGGGCTGGAGACGGTCGAGGACGGACGCGCCAGCCAGATCTCCACCTCTTTCTGGTTCGCCGTCGTCGGGTAGTCCTGCATGAAGGTGTACGTCCACTTGACCATGAGGTCCGTGTAGCGCTTGTAGGTCCCTCCGACGGGCTGCGTGATCGAGACCTCGTCGGCGACGGCAACACCCGCCGCCAGACACAGCACGCACAGCGCGAGGACGCCTGGCTTCGCCTTCATCGTCGCCTCCTCGGGAGAACCCGGCGGGGCGCCAACCGCCGCCCCGATCGACCCATCCCGCCCGCGAACCGTGTCCGATTGCAGCTCGATTGAGATTGTCACGACACCGAATAGACATGTCAAGAGAATCGTCGTCCGCTGGCGTGCCCCGGCTCGCCTTCCGGCCCACGACCGTGCGCCTTGTCGGCCGATGCGAGCATCGGCCGCTACGGAAACTGGCGGCGCGCCGCGCCGCCTTCTTCCCCGCCGTTGGTCGTCATGTGGGGGCGGCCCTTGCGGCCGCCCGCGAGTGGGTGGAAGTCCACGCGTCCAGCGCGGGCGGGGGCAGGCAAGCCCCGCCCCTACATTCGTCTGGAACGCGACCACAGGGCGGGCGAGGGCGCCGACCCCGAAGAATCGGTGGCCGTCCCTGGTTGTGCGGGTCTGGTGGGCGCGAATCGGTGACGGGGAGCACAGCCGCGGCGCGCACGCGTGGCGTATACGAGACGCGATCGCAGTCTTGGTGTCAACCCTGGGGCGGGCGGATCGTCACCACAGGCATCCGGGAGGAGCCCACGATGAAAGCAGGTCCCTTGACGTCGCCTCCCCCACGACCGGCCGGGGACCGGCGCGGCAGCCGGGCGGCGGCCGCGGCGCTCGCGTGCCTCGCGCTCCTCCCGGCGGCGGCTCCGGCGGCGGCCCCGGCCCACACCCCGCGCCGCCACCTGGAGGCCGTCACCACCGCCGTCTCCGAGGCGGACGCCGTCCGCTTCCTCGAGCAGGCGACGTTCGGGCCCACCGCCGCGCTGATCGCCCACGTGCAGCGGGTCGGCTTCGCCGGCTATCTCGACGAGCAGTTCGATGCGGCGACGTCGTCGTACCCGAACCTGGCGCCGATGCCGCCCAGCTCCAAGGTTGGCTGCCCGGCCGGCAGCCCGGCCACCTGCGCCCGCGACAACTACACGATGTACCCGCTGCAGGTGCGGTTCTTCAAGAACGCCCTCGGCAACGACGACCAGCTCCGCCAGCGCGTCGCGCTCGCGCTGCACGAGATCCTCGTCGTCTCCGGCCAGAAGATCCAGCAGCCGAGCCAGATGGCGCCGTACCTCGACATGCTGCTCGCCGACGCGTTCGCCAACTACCGCACGATCCTCTACGACCTCACGCTCAACCCCGCGATGGGGCACTACCTCGACATGGTGAACAACGACGCGCCGGCGCCCCCAGCGAACGTCTCTCCGAACGAGAACTACGCCCGCGAGGTCATGCAGCTGTTCTCGATCGGGGTGAACATGCTCAACCCCGACGGCTCGCTCGTGCTCGACGCCGGCGGCAACCCGGTCCCCACCTACACCCAGGACACGATCGAGGACTTCGCGCAGGTGTTCACCGGGTGGACGTACGCGCCGCTGCCGGGCGTGCCCGGGGTCAAGCACGACCCGCCCAACTTCATGGCGCCGATGTGGCTGTACCGCAACGCGGCGGGGGTCGACGCCAACCACGACCAAGGCGAGAAGCTGCTCCTGTCCTACCCCGGCGCGGTGCATTCGACCCTGCCCGCCGGCCAGGACGGCAACACCGACCTCACCCAGGCGCTCGACAACATCTTCTACCACCCCAACGTCGGGCCGTTCATCGGCGCGCAGCTGATCCAGCACCTCGTCACCTCGAACCCGAGCCCGGCGTACGTGCGCCGGGTGGCGCAGGCGTTCGACGACAACGGCGCCGGCGTCCGCGGCGACATGCGCGCCGTGATCACCGCGATCCTGCTCGACCCCGAGGCGCGCGGCGCAGTCAAGACCGACCCCGACTTCGGCCGCCTGCGCGAGCCCGTCCTGTTCATCACGAACGTCTGCCGGGCGGTCGGGGTGACGAGCGACGGCATCCTGGCGGGGCAGGCCAACGCGATGGGCCAGAACCTCTTCTACTCCCCGTCGGTGTTCAGCTACTACCCGCACGAGTACCAGGTCCCCGGGACGCCGCTGCAGGGGCCGGAGTTCGGCATCCAGTCGTCGCTGGCGGCCTCCTCCCGCATCAACTTCGTCAACGCCCTGGCGTTCTCGCACCTCGCTTCACCCGCGCCCGACCCGGGCACGGCGGCGGACTTCACCGCCCTCGCGGCGCTCGCGGGCGACCCCGCCGCCCTGGTCGCGGCGCTCGACCGGGTGTTCTTGCACGACACGATGTCGAACGCCGCCGTGGCCGCCGTCGTCGGCGCGGTCGCGGCGATCCCCCCTACCAGCGCGCTGCTGCGCGCGCAGACGGCGTTCTACCTGGTGGCGAGCTCCTCGCAGTACCAGGTGGCGCGCTGAGGAGGAGGCGAGGAGATGAAGACCCGTCGCGACCTGTTCCGCGAGATCGGCTGGGGGCTCGGGGCGTTCGCTTTTCTCTCCCGGCTGGGTTGGCTGCCGCGCCTCGAGGCGGCGGTCGCGGCCGCGCCGTCCGACTACCGCGCCCTCGTCTGCCTGTTCCTGTTCGGCGGCAACGACGGCAACAACACCGTCATCCCGTACGACGAGTACGCCGCGTACCAGCAGGTGCGCGGCGCGCAGATCAACATCCCCAAGGACTCGCTCTTGAAGGTCGACGCGCCGAGCCAGGGCGCGGCGTTCGGCCTCCACCCCGCGCTCGCGGAGCTGCAGCCGCTGTACGCGCAGGGCAACCTCGCCGTCCTCGCCAACGTCGGCACGCTGCTGCAGCCGATCACCCGCGCCGACTACCTCGCCGGCGCGCCGCGGCCTGACAGCCTGTTCTCGCACTTCGACCAGCAGGACCAGTGGCAGTCCTCGATCGCGCGCGCCCTCGACCCGCGCGCGCAGACGGGGTGGGGCGGGCGCCTCGCCGACGCCGCCGCGGCGCTCGCCGGCAGCAGCTTCCCGATGATGATCTCGGTCGCCGGCATCCCGCTGTTCACGACCGGCGTCAACTCGCGGCCGCTCGTGCCCGGCGCCAACTTGAAGGGGTTCCAGGCCACCGCGGTCTCGCAGGCGCGCTACGCGGCGCTGCGCACCCTGCTCACCCTCGACACCGGTAACGTCCTCACCGGCGCGGCGAGCGCGATCGGCGCGGCGGCGATCGACGACAACGCCACGCTCAACGCCGCGCTCGCCTCGGCGCCCAAGCTCGCCACCGCGTTTCCGTCCACCTCGCTCGGCAAGCAGTTCCAGTCGATCGCCAACATCATCTCGGTGCGCGGGGCGCTCAAGACGAGCCGCCAGATCTTCTTCGCGTCGCTCTCCGGCTTCGACACCCACACCGACGAGCTCGCCACGCAGCAGACCCTGCTCACGCAGGTGAGCCAGGCGCTCGCGGCGTTCTACGCCGCGACCGTGGAGCTCGGCGTCGCGGATGCGGTCACCACCTTCACGCTCTCGGACTTCGGGCGGACGTTCAAGCCCGCCTCCGGCGGCGGCAGCGACCACGCGTGGGGGAACCACCACGTCGTCATGGGCGGCTCCGTCAAGGGCGGCGACTTCTACGGCTCGTTCCCGACGCTGGCGCTCGCCGGCCCCGACGACTCCTCGAACGAGGGGCGCTGGATCCCGACGACCGCGGTGGACGAGTACGGCGCCACGCTGGCGCGCTGGTTCGGCGTGGACGGCGGCGCGCTCGCGACCGTCTTCCCCAACATCGGGCAGTTCTCGCACACCGACATGGGCTTCTTCCGCTGAGCGGCGCCCCGTCCCCGCGCACCGGCCAGAGGCGGGGCGCAACCGCCGGGCGCGCGGTCGTTGTCTCCGTACCGGCGTTTGCTTGCAAACGCCGGCCTTGTCCACGTGGATCGCGGCGCGCCGGCCGATGCGAGCATCGGCCGCTACAGAGACGCGGCAGCGCGAGGTTGGGTGGGTCCGTGGCCCGCCCGCGGCGGTACGATAGATGCGACGGTGCGCGCGCCTGACGGGTGGCCACCGGGCGCACCGCCTACGGAGGGGTCATGGATCGGCCGACGACGATCGTGCTCGCGATCTCCCGGCAGTTCGCCAGCGGCGGGGCGTTCATCGGTCAAGCGGTGGCGCAACGACTCGGGCTGCGCTACACCGACCGCGAGATCCTGGCGAACGCCGCCCGCACCAGCGGTGTCAGCGAGGACGACCTCGAAGGCAGGGAGGAGCGGGTAGCCGCGCTGTGGAAGCTCGCGTTCCGCCAGTTCTCCCTGGGGCCGCCCGAGGCGCCGTTCGTCGCGCCGCCGCTGCGGACGCTCGAGGAGCGCGACCTGTTCGCGCTCGAGAGCCGGATCATCCGCGAGATCGCGAGCCGCTACGACGCGGTGATCGTCGGCCGCGGCGGCTTCCACGTCCTCGCGGATCACCCCGGCCTCATTTCCATCAGGGTGCACGCTCCGTTCGAGTGGCGCGTGCGCCGCGCGATGGAGGCGTACGGCCTGGCCGGCGCGGACGACGCGGCGGAGACGATCCGGCGCTCGGACAAGCAGCGCGCAAAGTTCGTCCGCGCCTTCACCGGCCGCGACTGGGACGACGCCTGCCTCCATCACCTCTGCGTCAACACCGGCGCGGTCGGCCTCGAGCTCGCCGCCGAGCTGGTCACGACGCTCGTGGCCAGCCGCATCAAGGCCCGCGAGGCGGCGGCGGCCGCAACCTGAGCGGCGGCGCGGCGTGAGCGTGGCCGCACCTCCGGACCGACCCGCGCTCCCCGGAGCGGGCGAGGGCGGCCATCCGCGGCGCCGCTCGATCCTCGTGGTCGTCATGCTCGGCACCATCCTCGGTCCGATCGACGCGAGCATCGTCAACGTCATCCTGCCGACGATCACGCGCTCGTTCGCGGCCAGCGTGGCCGCGGCGCAGTGGATCCCGATGGCGTATCTGCTCACGATCGCGAGCCTCGTGCTGACGTTCGGGCGCCTCGGCGACATCCTCGGGTACCGCCGCATCTTCCTCGCCGGCCTGGCCGGGTTCGTCGCGGCCTCGGCGCTGTGCGCCACCGCGCCGGGGATACGCTGGCTGATCGCCTTCCGCGTGCTGCAGGGCCTCGCCGCCGCGATGACGATGGCGGTGCCGCTGGCGATCCTGACGCGGGTGTTCCCGGCGACGCAGCGCGGCCGGGTGCTCGGCACGTACGCGGTCAGCATCTCCATTGGGCTGGCGATCGGGCCGAGCCTGGGCGGGGCCCTCGCGGCGGCGTTCGGGTGGCGGTCGGCGTTCCTCATCAACCTGCCGATCGGCGTCGCGGCTCTGGCGCTCGCCGCGCGGTTGCTGCCCGACCTGAAGGGACAACCGGGGCGGCTCGACCTCGCCGGCGCCGCGACCGCGTCCGCCGCCCTCGCCGGCCTCCTCCTCGCCGTCAACCGGGCGCAGCAGGCCGGCGTCACCCCCGTCGTCACCGCCCTGCTCGCGGTCGCGGCGGCGTCCGCCGCGCTGTTCCTGCGCATCGAGTCGAGGTCGCCGCAGCCGATGTTGCGTCTCGACCTGTTCCGCGTTCGCGCCTTAAGCTTCGGCAGCCTCGCGGCGCTGCTCAACTTCATGTCGCAGTACGTCGTCGTCTTCGTGACGCCTTTCTTGCTGCAGCGCACGCTCGCGGCCGGCCCCGGCCGGGTGGGGTTGATCATGACCGCGTTTCCCCTTTCGGTCCTGGCCGTCGCCCCGTTCGCCGGGGCCCTGTCCGACCGGATCGACACTGCGGGCCTCGCGATCGCCGGGACGAGCGTGTGCGCGGCCGGGTGCGGGCTGCTCGCGGCGGTGCCCGCCGGCGCCGGCGCGCACGAGGTCGCCTGGCGCCTGATCGTGTTCGGCGTCGGCACCGGCGTCTTCCAGTCGCCGAACAACAGCGCCGTCATGGGCGCCGCTCCGCGCCAACACCTCGGCGTCGTCTCCAGCCTGCTCGGCACCACCCGGACGGTCGGCATGACCTTGGGGGTGGCCGCCGCCGGCGCCGTGCTCTACGCCTTCGTCCCCGCGTCCGTGCTGCGCAGCGCCGTGCTCGCGCCCGCCGAGACCGCGGCTTTCTTGGCCGGCGCGCGCCACGCCTACGCGGCCGGCGCCGTCTTCGCCGCGCTCGCGGCGCTGTGCTCCCTCGTCCGGACGGGGCGTCCTACAGCAGGCTCGTGAGGTCGTCCTCGGGCGGCGCGGGGGGCGGGCGACACGGGCGCTGCCGTCACGGGCGGGGACAAGCGCCGCCCCGGCACTGCGGTGGTGGGCCGGACCTCATGTAGGGACCGCCCCCGTGGCCGCCCGCCCGGTCTGGCGGGCCGGCGCGGCCGATCACGCGTCGGCGTAGAGCACGTTCGCCGACAGCCACGCCAGCGACTCGGGGTCGAGGTCGCCGAACTGGAGGCCGGCGCGGTACAGCACGCCGGAGCCTTCGGTATCGTTGGTCCCGAGCTCCACCGCGGTGCAGCGCAGGACCGTGGCGTGGGCGGCGAACTCCCCTTCCTCGAACTGGATGCGCAGGTCGCACATCCCCGCCGGCGGCAGCGCCCTGGCCACTTCGATCTGCGCTCCGCGCGAGGAAATGTTGAGGACGCGCGCCGACTGGATCGTCATCACCTTCGCGTCCAGTGGCAGTCGCGGCTCGACCCGCGGCACGGCTCGCCGCTCATACCGGACGGGCCCTCGGGTTGGCGTCCGCACATCTCCTCGTGGTGACACGTGGCCTCCTGGTCATGAGAAGGCAATCCCCGTACCACGTTTGTGGATACTCTATTGGATCAGTTGCTTAGCTCGCGCGTGCGACTGCGTCGCTCCAACGTCCGCCAGCCAATTCCGAGAAAGTGCGCCATTTGGAAACACATCGGCCCCCCCGGCGTTGCCGCGCCCAGCCGCCGGCCGTATCATGCGACTCAGACGTGCCCGCAGCGGCGGGGGGGGAGGCGGTCATGAGGTTGCGTGCGCTGTGCGCGGCGGCGGTGATGGTTCTTCTCGGCGGTGTCGCGGGGGCCGCGGCCCCGGCGGCGCCCGGATACCATCTGCTCAAGACGTTCGCGGTCGGCGGCGACGGCGGCTGGGACTACCTGACGCTCGACGCCGCGGCGCACCGTCTCTACCTTTCGCGGTCCACCCACGTGGTCGTGATCGACGCCGCCACCGGCGCGCCGGTCGGCGAGATCGCCGACACGCCCGGCGTGCACGGCGTCGTGCTCGTCCCCGGCACCGAGATCGGCTACACCAGCGACGGCCGTTCCGGCAACGCGACGATGTTCGACACGCGCACCTTCAAGGCGATCAAACGGGTCGCGGTCGGCGAGGGTCCCGACGCGATCGTCTACGACCCGGCGTCGAAGCGCGTGTTCACCATGAACGGGCACGGCCATGACACCACCGCGATCGAGGCGGCCACCGGCGCCGTGGCCGGCCGCGTGGCGCTCGGCGGCAAGCCGGAGTTCGCGGCCGCCGACGGGCGCGGGCACCTCTTCGTCAATATCGAGGACACCAGCGAGGTCGTCGAGCTCGACACGGCGAAGCTCGTCGTGCTCGCGCGCTGGCCGCTCGCCCCGGGCGAGGGGCCGAGCGGGATGGCGATCGACGCCGCCCACCACCGGCTGTTCATCGGCTGCCACAACAAGCTCATGGCCGTGCTGAACACCGACACCGGCAAGGTGATCGCCACGCTGCCGATCGGCGCCGGCGTCGACGCCAACGCCTTCGACCCCGCCACCGGCCTGGCCTTCGCGTCGTGCGGCGACGGCTCGCTCACGGTCGCGCGAGAGAGCTCTCCCGACCAGTTCGCCGTGGCGGAAACCGTCACGACGCAGCGCGGCGCCCGCACGATGGCGCTCGACCCGGCGACCGGCACGGTCTACCTCGCCACGGCGACGTTCGGCCCGCCGCCGCCGCCGACCCCGGAGCGGCCGCACCCGTGGCCGAGCATCGTCCCCGGCTCGTTCGTCGTGCTGGTGTTCGGGCGGTAACCGGCCGCGCTCGTCGGGTGGACTAGACTGCCGCCGCCTCCACCCGGTCGCGTCCGGCCCGGAGGCCGCGTCCGATGGCCAGCCGATACCGCCTGTCGAAGACCCGGTTCACGGCCGGGCTCCAGTGCCACAAGCAGCTGTGGTGGAAGGTGCACGAGCCGGACGCGCCGGAGCTGGTCCCGACCCCGGCGCAGCAGGCGGTGTTCGACCAGGGCACGCGCGTTGGCGAGGTGGCGCGCACGTACGTGCCCGGCGGGGCGCTGGTGGATGCGCCGCACAACGCCTTCGCCCGCCGGCTCGCGACGACGAAGCGCCTGCTCGAGCAGCGCGTCCCGGCGGTCTACGAGGCGTCGTTCGACTCGGGCGGCGTCTATGCCGCGGTGGACATCCTCGAGCGCGACGGCGACCGCTTCCGCCTGATCGAGGTGAAGTCCTCCACCAGGATCAAGGACGAGCACATCCCGGACGTCGCGGTCCAGCTCCACGTCCTGCGCGCCGCCGGCCTCGACGTCGAGGGCGCCGAGCTGATGCACCTCAACCGCGAGTGCACGTTCCCCGACCTCGAGGACCTCTTCGTCCGCGAGGACGTCACCGGCGCGGCCGAGGCGTGGCAGCCCGAGCTGCCGGAGCTGATCGCCGGCCAGCTGCGCATGCTCGCGGGCGGCCTCCCCGACGTGCCGATCGGCGAGCACTGCACCAAGCCGTACGAGTGCCCGTTCATGAGCCGCTGCTGGGCCGGCGTGCCCGAGCACCACGTCAGCACGCTCTACCGCGCGCCGCACGGCGGCGCGGCGCTGATCGCCGCCGGGTTCGAGACGATCGCCGAGCTGCCCGCCGACGGCCTCAACGCCGTCCAGGCGCGCCAGCGCGAGGCTGTGCTGACCGGACGCATCGTCGTCGAGCCTGGCCTCGACCGGGCGCTGCGCGTCTTCGATTCGCCTCTCGCGTTCCTCGACTTCGAGACCGTCGCCCCGGCGATCCCGGTGTGGGAGGGCTGCCACCCGTACGAGCAGGTGCCGGTGCAGTTCAGCTTCGACGTCGAGGCCGCCGGCGAGACGCTCGTGCACCACGAGTGGCTCGCGGACGGCCCCGGCGACCCGCGCCCGGAGCTGGCGCGCGCGCTCGTCGCGGCGTGCGCCGGCGCCCGCACGGTCGTCGCCTACAACGCCGGCTTCGAGCGCGGCTGCATCGAGCGCCTCGCCGACGCCGTGCCCGAGCTTGCCGACGACCTGCTCGCCATCGCCGGGCGGCTTGCCGACCCGCTGCCGATCGTCCGCGCGCACGTCTACCACCCCGACTTCCACGGCAGCTTCAGCCTCAAGTCCGTCCTCCCCGCCCTCGTCCCCGCTGTCATTGCGGGTCGTCCCACCCCTTCCGGTCACTGCGAGGAGCGAAGCGACGACGCAATCCCGTCCGACCCCACTGTCATTGCGAGGAGTCCCGCCGACGGGCGGGACGACGAAGCAATCCCGTCCCCAACTGGGTGCCCACCGTCCCTCCCAGGACCTCGAGATTGCTTCGTCCCGCCTGCGGCGGGACTCGCAATGACAGAGGAGGGAACGATCGCTGCGACGCCTCCTTCCTCCGCACAACCGGTCATTGCGAGGAGTCCCGCCGACGGGCGGGACGACGAAGCAATCTCGTGGTCACCGCCAACCCCTCCGAACCCGCCCTCACCCGGGACGAATCAATCCCCTTCCCGCTCCCCCTACGCCGATCTCGAAGTTGCCGAAGGCGCCACCGCGGCCGTCGAGCTCGTGCGCCTGCTGTTCCACGGCGAGACCATGACCGCCGCCGAGCGAGCGCACCTGCGCGACGCCTTGCTCCGCTACTGCGCCGTCGACACCATGAGTATGGTCAGGCTGCTGGAGCGACTGCGCGAGTTGGCTTAGGCCGCGGCGGATTCCCAGCCGGTGGGCGTGACCCGGAGACGCAGCGGCTGCGCCGGCGGTCCTTCGCTGGCCCCCGCACCCTCGAGCCCGTAGGAACGGATCGGCTCGTTCTGGAGCACCATCAGGCGCAGCAGCCGCTCGGCCGACAGCGCCATCCGCTTCGGCGCCCCCTTGCTCTCCCACCGCGACACCGTCTCCGGACTCACGCCCATGAGCCGGGCAAAGTCAACGCTCGAGTACCCGAGGTACGTGCGCAGGAAGCGAATCTCGCCGGCGCGCAGGCGCGCGTCGGACTTGGCGAGGTCCCGGGCGATGGCCTGATGCAGCCGCTCGATGTTGGGGATGACCTCGAACTCCTCGCCACACGCCGGGCAGTGGCGGACCTCGATGTCCACGAGGATCACGTCGATCCCGCACCCGTAGCGGCGAGGCTCGCGTCTGATCTCCAACGCCCCCTTGCCGCAGATCGAACACCGCTTCTTGCTCATCGGCCACGCCCCTTCTTCCGCCAAACCGTCACCACCACGACCTCCGAGCGGCCGTTGAAGCTGACAACGGCGCACATCCGATCCGTCTCCACCCGATAGCGCCAGGTGCCGCGTTCGAAGTCGGGTGCGTCGGCGATCATGCCGGCCCGCAGGATGTTGACCACGTCAGGCTCGTTGAGGTCGTCATCGTCCATCTCCCGTCGCGCGTGCCCGGAAAAGACGACCGAGCCGTGCGGAAGGATCCAGGTCAACAACTTTCTGGCCTCCAGCACACCGAGCCGCGTCGTGGGATCGCCTCCCTTGCCGGCCACAATTGATTCTCGCGCTATAGTTGATGAATTGTCAAGTGCGGCTGAACGATCATCTTTCGTGGCGATCGCCTCGGCAGGCGACTCGCCACCACCGCCGTCGAGCTCGAGCGCCTGCTGTTCCACGGCGACACCATGACCGCCGCCGACAAGCAGCACCTTCGCGACGCCCTCCTCCGCTACTGCGCCGTCGACACCATGAGCATGGTCGAGCTGCTGGAGCGGCTGCGAGAGCTGGCGTAGACCACGGCCGGTGACGAGGAGTCCCGGCGTCCGTCGGTGACCCCGAGATTGCTTCGCCCCGCCTGCGGCGTGGCTCGCAATGACACTGGGGACCCACGGTCATTGCGAAGACGCCGAGCGTAGTGAGGCGGACGAAGCAATCCCGTCCCCAACCGTTTGCCCCTGGGTCCTGCTCACCCCGCTTTGGTGCTCGCGCCGGCCGGAAGCGCTCGAGCCGGGTCATCTATGATGGCGGCAGCACGATACCCGCATGGCAAAGACCAAGTCGAAGGCCCCGCTCAAACGCTCGGCGCTGCGCCGCATCGCGGCGGCGCTGGGGCCGGGCGTCATCACCGGCGCCGCCGACGACGACCCGTCGGGGATCGCGACCTACTCCATCACCGGCGCGCAGTTCGGCACGAAGTTCCTGTGGACCGCGCCGGTGCTCTGGCCGTTGATGGCGGCCGTGCAACAGATGTGCGCGAGGATCGGGTTGGTCACCGGCCAGGGGCTGACCGGGGCGCTGCGCCACAAGTACCCGCGGTGGCTGCTCGCGACCGCCGCCGGCGCGCTGTTCGTCGCCAACACCATCAACGTCGGCGCCGACCTGGGCGGGATGGCGGACGCGATCCACCTGCTCACCGGCGTGCCGGCCGTCGTCTGGGTGCTCGCGTGCGGCATCGGGATCACGATCGCGACGATCCGCCTCCGCTATGCGGTCATCGCCAACACCCTCAAGTGGCTGGCGCTCATCCTGGCGGTCTACGTGGTCGCGGCCATCGACGTCCATCCCGACTGGGGGGCCGTGTTGCGCGCGACCGTCGTGCCCAACCTGCCGCACGGCCGCGAGGCGTGGGCGACGCTCGTCGCGATCCTCGGGACCACGATCAGCCCCTACCTCTTCTACTGGCAGGCGTCGCAGGAGGTCGAGGAGGAGAAGGCGGCCGGCCACCTCACCCTCAGGGCGAGACAGGGGGCGACGAAGACGGAGATCGGCGACCGGAAGATCGACATCGGGCTCGGCACGCTGTTCTCGAACGTCGCGATGTTCTTCATCATCGTGACGACGGCCAGCACGCTGCACGCGCACGGCCAGACGCAGCTCGCGACCTCGGCCGACGTGGCGGCCGCGCTGGTTCCGCTGGCGGGCCGTTTCGCGATGCTGCTCTACACGATCGGCATCGTGGGGACCGGACTGCTCGCGATCCCGACGCTTGCCGGTTCCGCCGCGTACGCGTTCGCCGAGACGTTCAACTGGCGGCAGGGGATCGACGAGAGGTTCAACCGGGCGCGCGCCTTCTACACCGTCGTCGCGGTTTCGATCGCGATCGGCGTCGCGATCGATTTCGCGGGGATCAGCCCGGTAAAGGCGCTCTACTGGACGGCGGTGATCAACGGCCTCCTGGCGCCGTTCCTGCTCATCGGCATCCTGCACGCCGCGTCGGACCGCAAGCTGATGCGCGGCCAGCCGAGTTCGTGGCTGGGGCGCGTGGTCGTGGGCTTCACGACGCTGGCGATGTTCGCGGCGGGCATCGCGATGTTCGTCGTCTAGCGCGCCGCGCCGGCCCCGCACGAGCACACCAGGGCCCGGCCCGGCCATCGCCTGCGTTCCTGTGGAGCGCGCCGCCGGTCCGGCGTTGCTATCCTCGCGGCAGACGGAGGTCGCGATGCCCGTGCCGCGCAACCGCACCAACTGCGCCTTCTGCGCCGGCGACACCATGAGCATGGCCGGGCTGCTGGATCCGCTCTGCGAACTGGCCTGGATCGCGGCGGGCAGCCGCGTGCACGCGGACAACAACGAGACGCTGTCGTTCAGTCGTCGTTCCTGTGCAGTCGTCACGCCCCACCCCAGGGAGACTACCGTGGGGTTATTTGGCAATCCGACTGACAAGTAGCACCACGTCGGGATCGTCCCGGGCCCCTCCCGTTCCCTTCGTGTGCGCAGGGCGCGGTCGTATGGAACAGCCGAAGGCGGGCCGCCGGTGCTCCTTCGAGACCGGATGATTGCCGACGGCCGGTCGGCGGATTTCGCTACAACCTCATCCTGATGAGCGCTGCCGAACCGAGGGGGACTGACAACTCGGAGCCGATCTCCGAGTTTTCATGCGCGGGGTGCTCGCCAACCGGCCATCGCACCTTGCCGCTGCGCGAGCGCGGCAAACGCGGTCTCTTGGGCGACAGAATCCGCCAAGGCTCTGATCACTCCAAGGTGTCTTCGAGCAAGTTGAGGACCAGGCGAATCATCAAGTCCTTTTGCGCCGGCTCGCTCTCGGCCACGAGGAGCGCGAGTGCGACCATCGCGTTGTCGGCGAAACGGGGGCTGCCGTCCGCATGTGTTTGCAGGCCATTGCGCCGCAGGTAGTCCAGGAACAGGAGCGCCGATGCGCTTGTTGCCATCGACGAAGGGGTGGCCCTTGATGACGAAGTAGAGGAGGTGAGCCGCCCGAGCCTGCGCTGTCGGGTACAGCGGCGCCCTGTCGAACGTCTGTTCGATGGCGCCCAGAATCCCGTTGAGCTGCTCACCGTGTTACTGGCCGAAGAGTGTGCTCGCCTCTTTGCGAGCGGCGAGCGACGCGCGCAAATCGAGGATGGCCGCGCGGGCTGCCTTCGGAGACAGGCTGGCTGTGGGAAGAACTGGGTTTGTGGGGATCGCGGCCAGCCGCTCCTCGTCAAACTCCACCAACCAGCGCCAGGCGCGCGTGTACTGCTGGATCGTTGCCAGCACCGCCCGCCCCTCGTCGGTGACCAAAGCGTGGGCGGTGAGCGTGCGGGCCAGCAGCCCGACCGCTTGCTCGATCTCACGCAGCCCACTCTCACGCAATCTCTGCTCGTTGAGCGTAAAGCCCCGCAGCAGGTGATCGCGCAGCGTCTGGGTCGCCCAGATGCGGAACTGCGTTCCGCGCTTTGAGTTGACGCGGTAGCCAACCGAGAGGATGGCGTCGAGGTTGAAGTATTCGACCTGGTAGGTCTTGCCGTCCGAGGCAGTTGTTGCAGTTTTTGCAACAACTGCTCCTCGCTCCAGTTCACCGGACGAAAATACGTTCCGCAAGTGCCTGGAGACCACCGACTTGTCGCGCCCGAACAGTTCGGCCATCTGGGAGAGCGAGAGCCAGACGGTCTCCCGCTCCAGGCGCACATCCAGCCGAACCCGCCCGTCAGGCGCTTCGAAGAAAGCGACCTTGCCGCCGCGATTGACGAGTTCATCTGTCACATGGTGCCCCCATTCCCGTGCTCAGAGCCTCTGGCCGATCACTACGACTTCTCCCGCCTGTTGCCCAAGAATCATACGCTGGCGGCAATTTCTATGCCGAGGAGCGCAGCGACAGTTCAATCTCGTCTCTACTCGCCGTATGCCAACCTCGAGGTCGCCGAAGGCGCCACGACGAGATCGAGGGGAAAGGCTTCGCGTTGGCATTGACAAGGACCTGGGTTCCCGCGTCCGCGGGAACGACGGCTGCATCGGCGACCGCCGGGCGCGCTGTCGTCGAGGTCATGACGCACGAGCTCGACCCTCCGGAGGGCAAGAAGAAGCTCGCGCGCCGCGCGAGCCCCACACAAGCAAGACACCGCCCCGTCTCGATTTGGGGCGCGACCGCAGGGCGCGCGTCCTCTGATGTCCGATCTCACTCCCGCCTCCCCCGAATGAGGTCATCCACGTCATCCCGAAGGGGTTCGAACGCGCCGTCGATACCCATGGCCGCGAGGGTGGCCTGCACCCAACGTTCGGCCTTCGCCGCCAGCGACGACCACTCGTCCTTGTATTCGGCGGCATCCATTTCGAGGAACGCCACGGCCGCGAGCGTCGCGACGATCGCCTCACACCTCACGCCGCCGCCAATACTGTCCGCCCACCAGACCAACCGTTCGGGCTCCAGGCCGATCTCATCGAGAAGCCGCTCGGTCAGACGCCACGAGCCGTCGGCCCGCTGCAGCCGCACCAGCGCATCGTGCCGGCGGGTCGCGGGAGGCGCCGAAAGCGGCGCGTTCCCTTCATCCTCCCTCGCCCGGCGTCGCGCGTCGTGCGGCCCAGCCGGCGGCGCGGGGTAGCCTGCCGGCGGCACCGGTTCGCCTACCGGTGGCCCCGACCTGCGCAGGCTCGGCGGAGCGCTCCCCTGCGACCGCGCGCGCCGGGAGAACCTGGCCTCCGCGAGGATGGGAGACCCCACGGCCCCGTCGATCGGACCCGACGACACCTGCATGGCCGCATCGAACCTGATGTTGGCCGACCAGCCGGCCACGCTCGCGGGAGCACCTTGCCCAAGCACATCCGCGGAGAGGTATCGCGACGCCGTCCCGACCCCGCCCCACCCGTGCGCGAGCGCCACGGGGATGCGGCGCAGCTCCGCCGCGGGGCGGTCCTCGCCGGCCTCGCGCTCCTCGACCGCCACGAACGACGTCTCGCGCGACGCCAGGCCGTAGCGCACCGCCAGGCGCACGATCGCCTCGCGCACCCGCGTCTCCGCCCGCTCGCGCTGGTTCGAGCCGCGCCGCGCCTCCGCCGTCCCCTCCTCGAGGTCGCGGATCGCGGCGCGCGCGGCGAGCGTCCCGAGCAGCGAGCCGTCCGCGACCTTCTCAGGGTCCAGCTCCACCTCCCACGACACCGCCTTCCCCGCGCTCGTCGCCGAGAGCAGCGCCGCCGCGGGCGCCCCGTCGAGCCACGCGTAGACGGCCAGCGGCTCGCCGTCGAACAGCTGCGCGACGGTTGCTGGCGCCTGCAGCTGCGCCTTCGCCCCGCTCCACGCCACCCGCACGTCCTCGAGCGCCGCGGCGCGCAGCCGCCCGAACTGCCGCACCACCGTCGCCTCCAGCGCCCGGCCGGGCAGGATCATCTCCGCGGCCCCGCCGCTCGCTCTGGCCACCGCGCGGACGAGGTGCTCCGACGCCGCGTGCCCGATGCCGAATGCGAACACCCGCGTCGTCGCCGCGTGCTCGCGGGCGAGCGCCACCACCGCGTCGTCGTTGGAGACCTCGCCGTCGGTGAGCAGCACCACCTCGCGGCGCAGGCCGCAGGCGCAAGGCCGCTCCAGCACCGAGCGCAGTGCGGGCAGGATCTCCGTCCCCCCGAGGTCGGCCTGCAGGCGCTCCACGTGCGCCGAGGCCTCCTCCAGGCTCGCCTGCGCGTACGGCCGCGGCGCGCCGAACAACGTCTGGAACGTCGAGCCGAACCCCACGATGTCGAAGGCATCGCCCTCCTCGAGCGAGCGCAGGCACAGCTGCAGCGCCCGCCGCACCGCCGCGATCGAGTCGCCGTTCATCGAGCCGGAGCGGTCCACCAGGAACACCACCTCGCGCGACCCGCCGGAGCGCGAAAGGTTCGGCACGAAGCTCACCGCCGCCACGACCGAGCCGTCGGCCTGGCGCTCCAGGCGCCCGCAGGGCTTCGCGGCCGCGACCGGGGTGAGCAGCAGCACCAGGTCGCGGTCCATCGCCGCGGCCTCCTGCGCCAGCTCGACGCGGGCCTTGCCGTCCGCCAGGCGGACGCGGATCGGGTGCGTCGGCGACTCGACCCCGGCCACGCCGCCCGGCAGCTCGACCTCGGCCGCGAACGTGAACCCGTACGGCACCGCCGGCGCCACCGGCGGGCTCACCCGCTCGCCGGGGGTCGGGCTGACGCCGCGGGCGTCGCCGTCCGGCACGTAGCGCGGCGCGACCACCGTCGGCAGCGCGAAGCGGATCGCCTCGCCCTCCCGCGCCAGCGTCTCGACCCACGTCAGCTCGACGGTCAGCTCCTGCCCGGGGAGGAGGTTCCCGACGCTCGCCGTGAACACGTTCGGCCGCTCCTCGTCGAGCAGCGCCGCGCCGTGCCCGGCCGCGAGGGCGTCGTCGTAGGCGGCGAACGCCTCCTCGCGCTCGAGCACGCGTCCGTTGATGCGCCGGCCGGCGGTCTCGATCACCAGCCCGCACAGCGCCGCCCCTTCGGGCAGCGGGAAGACGTAGACGGCCTCCACCGGCACGGCCTCGGCGTTGCGGTAGCGCTGAGCCATCACGACCCGGCTCGCGGCGCCCGAGATCTCGGCCGCGACGCGCACCCCTTCGAGCGGCAGCGGGCGGCGCTCCGGCATCACGTACGCGCCCGTGGTCGGTTCGGCGACGGCGGTCTGGGTTCTCACTCGGTGTCTCCTTCCTCGACGATGTCGCGCAGCGCTCGCGCCAGGGCGGCGAGCTGCGCGGCGGACAGCGGCAATCGGTTGGCGGCGACGTGCAGCTCGTAGTCGGCGAGCAACGGCTGCCGCATCCACGCCCGGCCGGGCACGGCGGCGCCCGGTGTCACATTCGCAGCAGGGGAACCCGCCGCGGCTTCGGCCCGGCGCTGCTCCCGCCGGCCGGCGCCGCGCGCCGGCGAGGTCCGGTCCTGCAGCCGCCCGCGGATCGCCTCGAGCGGCACCCCCTGCTCCTGCCACGACTTGATCTGCATCAGGCGCGCGAGGTGCGCCTCGGTGTAGTGCGCGCCGCGGCCGAGGCCCACGGGCGGCTCGAGCACCCCGCCCTGGACGTAGAAGCGGACGGTCCGCCGTGACACCCCCGCCGCATTCGCCAGCGACCCGATCGAGAACGTGCGAGCACCGTCCATGCCGCAAAGATAGCACTCACTGTCGCATTGTCAAGTGTCGAATTAAATCGCGGGCGGATCAGGTCGCCCCGGGTAACCGCCTACCCCTCGATACCGCACGACCACCAACTCTGCGGCCCGATTGGCCGGTCCACTGCACCCGCCTGTTAGACGGTAGACGGCACCCTCGCTGCTTCCGGGGAATCCACAACGAACTGGACGAAGCCCTCCCACTCGACATCAGGATGAAAGACGCGGAGGCCCAGAAGAGCGTACAGCCGAGCTGCCTTGCCAACGATGTGCCTATCGCGAGAAAGCATCGCTGCGCAACCTGACTTGTAGGCAGAATCGACATGCAAAGCATCGCGACGGTTCCGGGGACCCACGATTGACAGAATCTCCTCGTATCGTTCCGAGGCGGACATGTCTCCGATCCTGAACTTCATTTGTCCGATGGTGATGTTCCCTAGATCACCGAGCTGGGCCGCCGAAGGCGTCGCCAACCCAGGGATATTGTGGTTCTTGTTCTCGTAGGGGAAGGTCACGAGCTCGATGATCCCCCGCTGCTGGAACCCTTTCAACTCATGATGCAGCGCCCCATGTTCAGCATAGATCTTCATGGCTGTCTCCCTCCGGCCTAACGCCGCGCCTCAGGAACACCGACGAACGCCAGTGAGGCGCCACCCGCAAGCGCCGGTTAGACCGCTCGCTCACGGTAGGCCCAACGCGTTCCTCATAAGAGTGCTGAGAAGCTGTTTGAGGAGTTCAAGAGTGATGGTGCCGGTCTTGTCCTTCACCATCCCGAGGGCCCTATTCCACCGCGAGTCGTCACGGGCGGCGTCAGCAAACTCGTGCCCAGCCCATGTGAGGCTTCTGATCATTGCCTCTGGCCCTTCACTCCCCATGTTCGTAGTCTCTGGTCCGGTAGCGTAGCCGGCGCTAATCAGAAGATATTCGTGATACCCGATTTGCGCATCGCTGTAACCCCCGAACGAGAGCTTAGGAGCGAACCCGGAAGGCGACTCCTCGATCGCCAGTACGATCTTCCGAATGAGGTCGAGGTCACGTTTCATTGGAACCTCCTTCTGCGCGGTCGACGCTACCATTCAGTTGGCCTTTCACTTTCACTCTTCGCATACGACTAGTTTACCCACACACACCGCACGACCCCCAACCCCTGCGCCCCCCTGGCCCGGTCCACCGCAAGCGCTGGTTAGACTTTACTCGACGTCGCCGAGAAGAGCTTGCGTAAGTCATGGCCGAAGTAAAGGCGCGACTCAAACGAGACCTTCTCGCAGTGCATGAGGATCGCCTTGAGCGCGGGAGCAAGCAGCCTATAGTTGATGGCGGGCACTGCCTGTCCACCGAAGGTGCTGGCCGAGAACTCGACTGCAGTAGCAGGAAAGTTGTGTACGGCTTCACTCCGCGTGTCAGTGTAGACGACTGCAGCGTACGTCGCATGCCAGAGGCTAGGAGTGAGATGCCTCATCTCAGCGGTTGTGACGTACGGCTCCAGTGCTCGACGGAGCTCCCCTTCCGTGAATAAGGTCCCAATTAGACCGTCGAGGACCGCACCGACTTTGACTGCGACGCCGCGAGCCCACGCTTCCTGGGCATGTGTGAGCCAGTCCTTGAGCGCGCGAGGATGATGCCCACCGAAGACAGCACTTCCACCATGTTCGATGAGAGCTTTGCAAAAGGCCCTCTGGCTTCCCTCGCAATCAGGATAGAGCCCATGGCCGAGGGCTTCGATGTAACACGAGGCCAGCAGGAAGGCCTCCGGCTCGTGTTCTGACGCTGCGAGCTCGTCTAGGAATACAACGCGCTGTTCCCAGGCGCCAAAGAACTCGGTCATGACGTGCATGAAGTAGGGTGGGCGATCAGACACGTTTCATCTCAGTGAAGCCTGCGCCGCACTTCGGCAGCACGCCTGGTGACATGCGGGACTTACGCACGGCACGATGACGACCGGAGCCACGCCCGCGACGCAGGAACATCGTCCGTGTCCGCTGCAGGCGCTGGTTAGGCAGCCAGCGGGTACTCCTCGCTAATTGGGCCGCAGGCACGCTGAACTCACATCCCACTGTACGCACGGCGGATGATCGCAAACCCGATGGCCGAGGGATGCTCAAAGTGGAGACGGGTGTTGAGGACCACATCGCCGCCGGCGGGAATTGCGAGGAAATAGTTCTCGGCGACTTCTTCCCACGTGGCATCAAAGCCCCGCAGCTCCAGGTATCGCGGAAGGCAGTCCCGAAAGATGGTATCAATCGCCTTGGCCGGAGCCGACTCGTACGCGAACGTGAGGCTGCTGAAATTGACGAGGTGATCAACCGGGTGAAAGTCCGTGGTGACCATACAGCGCAGGATCTGCTGTTGGAAAATGTGGTAGTTCCTTTCGACGATCTCCGGCGGGAGTGCCGCAATGACGTCGGTCAGGTCCTGGCTCGTCGCCTTCGCCTCCATCAGCGGGTAGGGGCTGGCTGCTTCGAACAACTCCGGAGTCTTTAGTTCATCGAACAGTTCTAGAGCCGTTGAGAAGACATTCATCGCAACGTTAAGGGTGCTCCACTGATCCATGACTAGCTCCCCACCAGCAGCCTAGACGCTCGCGCTGACCGGCGGGCCGGACTGGCGCGCCCGTTGCGTCCATGCAACGGGCGTGACAGGACAGGCCGCCCGGTCCAGCGCGCTGTTAGGCGCCTGAATCACGTAGCCCCGTCTGGATTGCAGCGTCTCCGCGCCCACTGGTCTCATACCCGGGTCCACTCACAGCGTTGCACACTCCTGTGCAAGTGCCTGCACCTCTGGTACAGAGAGCCCGCTCGCTCTTGAGCCAAACGTTCCCCCCAACTGAGCGCAAAACCGAGATGGGACTTGTTGATTGAACTGCCCGTTGACAATGCGTGTCCGCGCGAAGCTGATGACGCACGCGCCCCTGGCTCGGGTGACCGACACGTAGAGAAGACGCGCCGCCTCCAATACGAGTCCTGGGTAAGGTTGGCGCCACGGGCCCGGTAGGATCTGCTCTTCGAGTCCGGGGATGAAGACCACCTTGGCCGAGAGCCCTTTCGCTCCGTGCATGGTTAATACGCGCACCCGATCCGGAAGGAGTCCGGCGCCCGGGATTGGTTGGTTGAGTCGTTCGTAAACCGCTTGAAGAAGGGCGCTCTGCTGTTCATCCGTATCGGCCCACAGGAAGTCCCGAACCTCCCCGATCGTTGCACCCGCTGGCAGCGTCGCTGCGAACGTCTGCCACGCGTGCGCCTCGTGCGTCCCGAACATACTCGTCACGATGCCCGCGATGTCGGCCGCCCGCTGGGCGAGCGTGTCGGTGGACTGCCACGTCGCAGCCTGGGCCAGCACGGTTCTGGCTCGATTTAACCCCGTGAGTGGACGACCAGTGAAGACGCTACCTGGTAGGGGCTGATAGAAGATATCGCGAAAGTTCAGATTGTTGGTGATGACCGCGCCGGCGATGGAGTTGCAGGTCCCGACCCCCACCCCACGGAGAAGACCAAGGACGGTGCGGTGCGCTACGTAGTCCTCGGCGTCGCAGACGATCCGCAGGACGGCCAGAACGCATCGGCCCGTGACGGAGTCAAGAAACGTCTCCGCTCTCGGCGGTTCACATGGCACGCTTGCAGTCTGGAACTCCGCCCTCAATTCAGACCAGAGAGTCCGCGTGTTGCTGAGGAGAATGAGTATTTCCCGCGGGTTGATGCCGGCTTGGATTAAGTCGCGACACGACTCGGCCACCGCTCGCGCCTCCACACCCCCGCTAGTGAAGCTCCAGCGGTGCACCACTCCCTGCTGAGGCGGCGCCGCGGTGGCGTACAGGGGGACATGATTCTTCGAGATGCGTGCTGGGTCAAAATTGGCGCCGATTACCGCTTGGCCTGCCGCAAGCACCGCCGGCGTGCAGCGGAAGCAGTCGGACAGCGTGTGCTGCCCCGCTGCTGGATAGCGGATTGGGAAGTCCTGGAGGCCCGCCGGAGACGCGTACCGGAAGGAATAGATGCTCTGGTCGTCATCGCCCGCAACAAAGAGAAGCACCCCCCGGGCGGCCATGAGATCCACGAACTCAAGGTCAACCGGATTCAGATCTTGGTATTCGTCGACGATTAGGTGACGGATGCTGAGGAGAGCAATGGGATCAAGCGTCCCCGCGTTCATGTGGTCCACACATTGCCGGATGATCTCTCCCGGCAGAACGCATGAGTAGATCTGCGTCCTCGGGCCGTGGAACTGCTGGAAGTGGGCCCGTTCCGCTGGGGAAATCGCTGGGTCCGGGGGAATGTAGTTCGGAGGTCCCCACTGGCCCGTGCTCCAGAATGCTTCGTGGTCGAGCCGGACCTGCTCGCACCGAGTCTTCCCAAGATTGCGCGTGCTTCCGAACTCCGCGTCGAAGATGGTCTCCAACTCCCAGGTGTTCATGACCAGCGGCTCCGCAGGATATGCCGTCAGGAAGCCCCCGGCGCGCAGCGTCCGCAACGCCAGAGAATGGAGGGTGCTGACGCGGACGTTCGTGGCTGTTGGTTGACCGGTCTGCTGGCAGAACGACTGAATGCGACGACGCAGGTCGAGCGAGGATGCCCGGGTGAAGGAGACCGCGCAGATCTCTCCCGGGGCGGTCCCCTGAGCTAGGAGCCAGCGGACGCGCTCCTCGATGGCAAAGGACTTGCCGGTCCCGGGGCCTGCTACGAGCCGTACCTGGGCTGCGGCATCATGAGCAGCCGCGTGCTGAACACCCTGGGCGGCTCGGACTTGGGCTGGAGTGATCGGCATTGGTCAGCTAGGGCGACCAACGCAGATTAAGTGGACTATCGAAACCTGACAAACCGGGAGTCGGAGGCGCGGGTTGCGTTTGTCGTTAGCGGTCATTTGGTCTCAGAACCTCCTAGTACAACTCATTATGCGCTTCCCGCGCGTCCATGGCGGCGTTCAGAATAGGCGGCCCCGGAGGTGGCCTAAGTCGTCCACAGGGACGACGCTGCACGACAACTGTGTCGCCAGCGCTTGAATACCCGGGCCCCTCGACCTCCCGCAAAGGTACCGAGCATCACGATCTGATGATTTTGGGGTCGGTTCGCGGTGCGGCTCCAGCTTGGAGGCGTACGGTTGCCGAGCGCGCCGCTGTCCCTTGCCGACGGGGTGGTTCTACTCGTACGTCACGATTGCCCGCCGAGAAGTGTGACATCGGGATACACGGTACCTATCTGATCAGGTTGCTGGAGAGGCTCCCCGAGCCGGGGTGGCATCCCGGACCTTTCGGCCCGGAACACTGCCGCGCCTCAGCCGAGAACGGCCACAAGCTCAGCCACGATCCGCAGGTCGGCGGCGGCTTCGGGCGCCAGGACGATCGGCTCGTACCCGGCCGCGGTCGTGTCCGGTCGTAGAACGATGGACGTGTGGCGCCACGAGCCGTCGGGCAGCCGCTCCTTCTTGCTCTCGTAGACCTTCACGGTGAACCGGCCGCCCGTCTCCGGGTCCGCGATGTCTCTGTGTTGAGCGACGACGACCCGATCGTTTCGCGAGCCCGCGGACGCGCGCCGGAACAGGCACCAGGCGCCGTTGGGGATCCGGCGGTTCATCGAGTCTCCGACGACCCGTGCGACGAAGAGACCGCGCTGCGGCCGAAACGCCTCCGGCAGCTCGACCCAGGTGAAATCTCCGGCTCGGCGGTCTTCATCGCCCAGGCCAACCTCGTCGATCGCCTGGGCGTCCGAGAACCGACCGGCCGCCACCGCGAGGTCGTACAGCGGCACACACGTCTCGAACGGGCGGACGTCCCCTGGTGGGACTCTCCGGAACGGCTCGACATGCTCCGGCTCAACCGCGGTCGGCGCCGCCAGCAACTCGTCGAGCCGAGGTTCCGCCACCCGTCCGTCGATGCGGGTGCGGAAGAACCGCTCGGTGTCGCGGTCCACGAAGTGAACGTAGCAGCCCCTGAGGCCCCGGGAGAGCAGCACGCGATAGGTATTCTTGACCAGGTCGATGAAGGCTTCGCCACCCTGTTTGACGGGTCGGTCGAATGAGGCTTTCCGGTCGCCGATCCAGGCCTGCGCGTCCATGTCGTACCGGAGGTCGCGGCCGAAGACCACCCCGATATAGTCGAACTCGAACCCCTGGGCGGTGTAAACGCAGCCGACTTGATCGAGCCCGCCCGGTTCGTGCGCCCACAGCTGAGCCTTCGGGATGCCGGCCGCAAGCCTCTTCGCTTCCGGCCTCGCGTTCCAGGGCCGGCGCCAGTCGCCCAACACGACGTCATCCAGGAGGGTGCCGTCGGGGTTCGGCTTCGACCATGGCCAGCAGAACCCCGCCGCCAGACGCGCCGAGTGGCCCTGCGCCGCGCGGGCACGGATGGCCTGCTCGAGGCTCTCTGGGGACGGGAAGATCCGGAAATCGAACCGCTCGTCGCCCTCCCAGATCGCGTTTGCCGTTCGCTCCACGGCAAGCGTATTGGCGATCCAGTTCACGAACCCGTCCGAACCGGCGCACCGGAACTGCGCTTCGAGGGTGTGCTCCCGCACCTCGCAGCCGAGCCGCTCGGCATGCTCCCGGATGTAGGCGGAGGAACCGACCTCGTTCGGACGCACGACCTGGCGGTCGTCGATGAGGAACACGGCGAGCTTGGCGGCGTTGAGAATTTCCTCGACCTGCGGCTTTCCGGTGCGGCTCGGCCGGAAGCGGTCTCCGCTCAGCTTGCGGAGGCGATGGGCCTCATCGCAGATCAGGACGTCGATCGCGTCCGGTTCGGCCTCGCCGTACGAGTTGAAGTACATGAACTGAGGCGCGCCGCGGCGGCCGATGATCGCCCGGAGCGTCTCGGTGAACGCCCGCGAGCCGGTCGCGTAATGGGCGTTGAACCCGTCGCGCAGCAGGCGGCTCATGAGGTTCAGGGCGATGACCGACTTGCCGGTGCCCGGCCCGCCCTTCACGATGAGCGCCGTCCGGCGCGGGCCGTCGAGCTCCGAGCGCGCAAGGCCGAGCACGGTCTCGAAGACGACGAGCTGCTCGTCGAGCAGCACGTACTCGGGCCTGCCGGCGATCACGCCAGCGACGTGTTCCATGAGTTTCTTGCTCGCCTTGTACTTGCTCTGGAGCACGGTCTGGAGGACCTCGGACCCGCCGCCGCGGTCCACCCGGCTCGTCATAAAGGTCGCGAGCCCGGTGGTCTGGTCCCCGGCGAACAGGGGGTACCGGGCGATGGCCGAGCTGTGCCGGGAAGAAAAGAACTCGCTCCTGGCGTCAAAGGACCAGTTGTGGAGGTAGCTGCAGGCGCTCAGGGTGACGTCCCCTGAGGAGAACACCGGGTTGAAGTCCTCCAGGTACTGGTGGTACTGCCCGACCTGGACGGACGGGTGAAGCTCGTCTCGCACCGCTCCGGCGACGAAGGTCGCCACACATCCGTCCACATTGCTGGCCTGAGCCTCGGACCACTGTTTGAGCTCGACGATCACCGCGTTCGCGGCACCCCGCGCGTCGCGGCCTGTGATCATGAAATCGAGGCGCTTCGACGTGAGGGGAAGCTGGTACTCCAAGACGAGCCCGTTGTCGTCGAGCCGGGCGTACTGGACGACGTTGCACATGGCCCGCAGGGAGTTCCGCCAGGAGTTCACCTCGCTGTGAGAAGGGCGGTAGCGGAAATGGGTGAAGAAAGCTTCCTCGAGCCTACCGGTAATCCGGTTCTGGAGTGTGTCGTCGACGAACTGGGTGGTCGTGCCGCAGTAGAGCTGCATCGCCGCGTTCCTACAGCTTGTCGTACTTCGTGGCCTTGCCGCGGGCCTTGTCCACCGGATAGCGCTGCTCGTTGAGGTCCATCTTGCGCCGGAAGGCGTCCTCGAGGTCGATCCCGAGGTCGTCGGAGAGCACGAGCACCCAGTAGAGGATGTCGGCCAGCTCCTCGCCCACCTCGTCCCGGTGTTCCGCCAGATAGGCCTTCAGGTCGTCACCGTTGCGCCACTGGGCGTGTTCCAGGAGTTCGGCCGCTTCCAGGCACAGGGAGAGCATGACGTCCTTTGGGTTGTGAAACTGGCGCCAGTCCCGGGCGTCCCTGATGGCGTTGGCGCGAGCGGTGAGCGCTTCAAGACCCATGGCTACCCTCCCGAGCCCCCGAAGAGAAGCTGAGCTTGGCGATACTCCTGTGACAGGTCGAAGCCGAGGTCGACGGACGGATCGACCAGCTTGAAACCGACGTACTCGATCGATACGAGGTGGAGGCCGGAGAAGCGGCCCGGGAGCGAGCGGAGCTGGTACTTCTGGGCCGGGTCGTTCACGTCGAGACCCTTCGTCCCGAGCATGGCGATCTCGAAGGCGATCTTGCGGACGTCCTCCTTCGACAGCTTCGCGAAGGTCCGCATCGCCCCAAGGCAGTACATGACGGCGTCCATCCGGAGATGGCCACCGGCGTTGGCGCGGAACGCGCATTGCGCGATCTGGCCGCGCTCCTTGCGGCAGACTTCCGCAACGTCACTCTCGGGGTCAATGGCGACCGCCCTCTGGAAAAGCCCATCGGCCTCGGCCACCTGGTCGTCACCGCCCAGCGTCAGGAGGGTGTGCGCCAGGCCGTAAAGCGCTTGCTGGTCGGCCGGAAGCAGCCGCACCGCCTCGCGCAGGTGCGTCAAGGCGTCAGCCAGGAGCCCCTTCTTGCCCAACAACGCACCGAGGTTGCGCCGCGCGTAGGGGTCGTCCGGAACGATACGCACCGCCTCGTTGAGCGCCGCGATCGCATCATCGATCTGCCCCGCCCGGGCCTGGGCGACCCCGAGGGCGACCCAACCGTGGCCGTGTTTTGGATCCTTCTCAACGAGGGTCTTGAGGTGGACGATGGCGTCGTCGAGCTTGCCGAGGTCGCTCTCCGCCATCCCAAGATTGAACAGAACTCCCGGGTGATCAGGCTCGTCGTCCAGGAGGTGCTGCAGGAACGGGACAGCAACCTCGTATTGCCTCTTCTGCAGGAGTTCGACGGCGTACTCGAAGGGATCGAGACCGGCTTCTTCAGGCGCCCAGGTCACCTCCAAGCCACCGGGGACTGACTTGACCTCGACGGTGCCGTCTTCGAACTGGCTCTCGTAGAAACGCTTCGCGGCCTCGAGGAACGAAGCGGATTCAAGCTCCCGCGGATCGCTCGGGGCGATTTGGATCGGGAGGAACTCCCTCGCAACGGTGAATCTGATCGGTGGTCTCACGAGATCCTCACGACGGCACGCTTGAAGTAGCGAACGCCAGTGGCACCCAGGTGTACTTGCCGTCGAGGCCGATCTCTCGAGCCCAGCGGTCGACGAGGGCACGGTCCGAGGACGGCCCGGTGGGCAGCTCGTCGAAAATCTTGAGGAGCGCCTCGCCGAGGTTATTGAAACCGGAGGCCGCGTAGGGCACGTGGTATTGCGTGGCCCCGAGCAGACGGTCGCAGAACAGCGCGTAGGCGGTGTTGAGGAGGATGCTTGCCGAGACGATCTCGTCCGGGACCATGGCGCGGATCTGGGGGCTTAGGCAGGAGAGCGCCTCCTCTTGCTGCGCTGCGAGTGCTTCAGCTTGCTGATCAGCAAGAGCGCGGTAGTCGGCAGCGAGCCAGGCGTCGATCCGCATTCCGATCGGGATCGACCGGAGCTGCGTGAACAGGCCCGAAACAAGCTGTTCCGTGACGGTCGCCAGGACCGGGTCGGGGGGCGTTGGCCGTCCCGAGCTCTTCCAGAAGGCCCTGACAAGCCGCGCGCCCCATTCGGTTGCGGCGCTGCGCGTCGCGAACTGGAACCGCTCCGGTTCAGGGAGCGAGAGGAGGCGCAGCACGTGCCCGCACTGGAACGCCACCAGGTAGTCTTTGAAGGAAAGTAAGTCCTCGCCCTACCCCAAGGGTATGTCTTGACTGAATGGCTGAGGATCTGCGTCGAGTCCGATCAGGTGACGTTTTGGGGGAGCGTCGCGGTGCCGGGCGAGGCGATCGCGCGGCGGGTCGCTTCGAGCACGTAGCGATGCGGGTCGACGCCGGCGAGCTTCGCGCTCTCGAACAGCGTATAGAGAATCGCCGCGACCTCGGCGCCGCGCTTGGAGTGCGAGCCGTAGTGATTCTTCCGTCCGACCACGACCCCACGCAGGGCCCGCTCCGCCGCGTTGTTGTCCAGGGGCACGCGAGCATCGGTCAGAAACACCGTCAGCCCCTGCCACAGAGAGAGCATGTACTCGATCGCCTTGCCCAGCGAGCTCTGCGGCAGCGTGGCCGGCTTGGTCTCGTACGCCCAGCTCCGCAGCGCCTCGATGATCGGGCGCGAGCGCTCGTCGCGCAGCCTCGCTCGCAACGCCAACGCCTCGGTACGAGCCTTCTCCGGGGCATCGCGCGGGAGCTTCGGCACCTCTCGCTCCACCTCGTACAGCTCGCCAATCCAGTCAATCGCTTTGCGGCACTCCTCGGGGAACGGGCTCTCCGCCTCGATGAACTTTCGTCGCACATGCGCCCAGCAGTGCACCGGGCGAATCCCCGGCGCCCCGCGGGCGAGCGCCTCGTACACCGCGTAGCCGTCCGACATCAGGACACCCTCGAAGGCGCCGAGCACGTCCACGGCCGCATCCTTCGACCGCTGCCCCCGGATCCAGTACGCGGCCGCCTCATCGCTGGCGACACACCACGTCCACCAGCGGTGGCTGCCGTCGCCGTCCATCAGCCGCCAGTGCGTCTCGTCCATGAAGACGACGTCCGAGCCGAGCACCTGCTCGCACAGCGCCTCGTAGGTGGGGGTGAGGTGCTTGGCCAGGGCCATGAGCTGGTCCCACAGCGTCTGGGCGTCGGTGTCCAGACCCTTGCGCCCCATCGCCCGCGCCTGGCGCTCCAGCGGCAGGTGGTCGAGGTACTTGGCTTCCGCGACGTGGACGGCGAACTCGGGCGAGTAGCGCCCGCCAGGCGTGAGCTTCACCGGACCCGGCGCGGTGACCACGGAGGCGTTGCACGAGCAGCGGTACTTCTGCCTGCGGTGGGTGACGACCTGGTAGGACGCCTCGATGACGGTGATCTCCTCGGAGTCCTCGCTCTGCTCGCCCATCGGCTCCAACCGGCCCTGGCACACCGGACAGGTGCGCTCGTCCTCGGGCAGGGTGTGGGTGACGGTCGAGACCGGCAGGAGGGGCTGCGCCTTGGGACCGTGGCCGCGGCGGGGCTCGCGTGCTGACGGCGCGCCTGGCTCCCCGTCCTGCGGGCGCTTCTCCGAGGACGGGGCGAAGACCTTCTTCTTGAGCGCCTCGAGCTGCTCCTTCAAGAGGTCGAGCTCGAGCTGGGCGGGGACACCTTCGCCGCGCAGCTGGGCGATCTCGACCTTCAACCTCGCGATGGTGTGCTGCTGGGAAATGACGGTCTTCTCGAGGAGGATGGCGGCCTGCTGCAGCGTGTCAACGTCCCGGATCTGCTCCAGCCTTGGCACGCGCAATAGTCGCAATCTCGGTGACGTTTGTCAAGCACTTCAAGCACAGCGCAGCAGGCGAAACGCGAACCTTGCCGACCAAGGCGCTGCCCTCGAGGAACAGCTGCAGCTCCGCCACGGTGAGCTCCAGGGTGTCCTCCCCCCACACCTGGGCGAAGCGCCCCTTCTCCAGCCTTTTGGCGTACAGGCACAGTCCGGTGCCGTCCCACATCAGGACCTTGGCCCGCTTGCGATTGCCGGAGACGAACAGGTACAGATCGCCCGAGAGCGGATCGCGCTCGAGGTGGCCCTTGACGAGGCCGTAGAGGCCGTCGAAGCC
>SCRJ01000192.1 GCA_004298115.1 Acidobacteriota bacterium | reverse complement strand
CGAAATCCGCCGCATCGCCGGGCTGCCGGTCGAGAACTTCAACACCCACCGCGCCAGGTAGACCGCAAACAACAACCCGAACACCGACAACCCGATGACCAGAAGAATCAGTTGTGCCGTGCTGTGCATGAGCGCTCCCCCCTTGGTCGAGTGTCTCGATCGTGACGCCGCAAGTTGGCGGAGATGATACACGAAGCCGCGGCCGGCCGGACCCCAGCCGCCGCCGGCCGACCGGCGGGCCTCACTTACCCCAGGCCGCCGACGCGGCGGCAGTCGGCCATGACCGAGGCGATCACCTCGCGCGCCCGGTCGCGGCCATCCCGCAGCACGACTTCGACGTAGCCGCGGTCGGCGTCGAGCCGGTCGCGGCGCGCGCGGGCGTCGCGGAACGTGTCGAGGATCAGGCCCAGGAGCCGCTTCTTCATCTCCCCGTAGCCGGTCCCGCCCTCGCTGAACAGCTTCTTGGTCGCGGGCCACTCGCTCTCGGGGGTGAAGACCTTGAGCAGGGCGTAGAGCGTGTTCCCGCGCGTCGGCTTCGGTTCGCCCACCGGCGTCGAGTCGGTGACGATCGACATCACGCGCTTCTTGAGCTCCGCCTCCGGAGCGAAGATCTCGAGGGTGTTCCCGTACGACTTCGACATCTTCTGGCCGTCCACCCCGGGCACCACCGCGACCTCCGGCAGGATCAGCTCCGCGGGGACCCGCAGCAACTCGCGCCCGTACGTCTGGTTGAACGCCGCGGCGATGTCGCGGGTCATCTCCAGGTGCTGCTTCTGGTCCTTGCCCACCGGCACGCGGTCGGCGCGCACGATCAGGATGTCGGCCGCCATCAGCACGGGGTAGGCGAAGAGCCCGTGGTTCGGGGTGATCCCTTTGGCGACCTTGTCCTTGTAGGAGTGACCGCGCTGCAGCAGGCCCATCGGCGTCACCGTCGAGAGCATCCAGGCGAGTTCCGCGACCTCGGGCACGTCGGACTGGCGATAGAGCACGGAGCGGTCCGGGTCGAGGCCGAGCGCGATGAAGTCCGCGGCGACGCGAAACGTGTTGTCGCGCAGGACCGCACCGTCCTTGATCGTGGTCATCGCGTGCAGGTCGGCGACGAAGTAGTAACACTCGTTCGCCGCGTCCGCCTGCAGCTGCACGAACTGGCGGATCGCCCCGAAGTAGTTGCCGATGTGAAGCTTGCCGGAGGGCTGGACGCCCGACAGGATGCGCATGGAACCTCCTGGGCCGGAATACTATCAGTTGCCGCCTGTGGGTTGCCCGGCCGCTACCGCAAGCCGAGGGGTCGCAGCACCGACGCCTCGCCGGGGCGGTGGACGTTCGCGATCAACGGCCGGCCGTCCTCGGCGGTGAGCTCGACCGGCCGGGCGCGGCGCATCGGCCGGCCGAACCCGCCGGTCAGGACAGGCAGGGTCGCGTCGCCGCTGTACGCCATCAGGATCGCCTTGACGTAATTCTGCGTCTCGTCGTAGGGGGGGACTCCCCCGCTCCTCTCGACCGCGCCCGGGCCGGCGTTGTACGCCGCCAGGGCGAACGCGACGTTGGAGTTGAAGCGTTGCAGCAGGTCCTTGAGGTAGCGCACGCCGGCGCGGATGTTCTGCAACGGGTCGAAGACGTTGGCGACGTTGTACAGGCTGGCCGTCTGCGGCATCAGCTGCATGATGCCGAGCGCACCCTTCGGGCTCACCGCCCGCGGGTTGTACCCCGACTCCATGCGGATGACGAGATCGACGAGGCGGGGGTCGAGGCCGTGGCTGCGTGAGGTCTCCTCCACCGCCGGCCACAACGCGGCGCGCCGCGCCGTCGCTCCCTGGGGGATCGTGATCGTGCCGGCGCCGTGCGCCGGGATGTTGACGATCCGGCGGGTGCCGTCGGGGGCGGTGAAGATGAACACGCCGGCGGAGCGCTCGGCGGCGGCCGATCCCGCCGCCAGCGCTGCGATCGTGACGATCACGGCCAGCCGATTCATCCCAGCAACTCCTCCACCACCCCGGGGGCGAGCTGGAGCGCCTGGCCCAGCTTCCCCGGCGCCTTACCGCCGGCCTGGGCGAGCGACGGCTTGCCGCCGCCGCGCCCGTCCACCACCGGCGCCAACCTCTTCACGATCTCACCGGCGGAGATCCGGCCGACGAGATCGTCCGTCACCGCCACGAGGAGCGTTGCGGCCTCCCCGCTCGCCATGCCCAGAACCACGATGCCGGTCTTGAGTTTACCACGTAACGCATCGGCCAGGGTACGGAGCTCAGGGGCGGCCATCTCCGGCGCCTCCCGCACCAGCAGCTTGACGCCTCTGACCTCCTGCGCCTCGGCCTCCCCGCCGCCACCGCCGGCCGCCAGCTTGAGGCGCAGGCCCTTCACCTCCTGCTCCAACTCCCGCACCTTGCGCTCGTGGGCTTCGATCGCGGCGGGCAGCTCGGCAAACGGGGCGTTGGCGCGCGCCGAGACGAGGCGCAGCACCCGGTGGTACTCCTGGAACAGCTCGACGGCGGCCCGGCCGGTGACCGCTTCGATCCGGCGCACCCCGGCGGCGATGCCGCGTTCGGCGGTGATCTTGAAGGCGCCGATGTCGCCGGTGCGGCGCACGTGGCAACCGCCGCACAGCTCGCGCGACACCGTCCCGTCGGCCACCGCGACGACGCGCACGACCTCGCCGTACTTCTCCCCGAACAGCGCCATGGCGCCCGCCGCGCGCGCCTCCTCGAGCCGCATCTGCCGCGCCGACACCTCGTAGTTGGAGCGCACGTTCTGGTTGACCAGCGTCTCGATCGCCTCCAGCTGCTCGGGCAGCAGCGGCTGCGCCCAGGAGAAGTCGAAGCGCAGGCGCTCGGGGTCCACGAGCGACCCGGCCTGCTGCGCCGACGGGCCGAGGACCCGGTGCAGCGCCGCGTGCAGCAGGTGGGTGCCGGTGTGGTTGGCCTGGGTGTCGTGGCGGCGCCCGCGGTGGACCTCGGCGCGCACGGTCGCGCCGCGCCGCAGCGCCCCCTCCTCCACGGTCACGTGGTGGATGGTGAGCCCGGGAACCGGGCGCGTGGTGTCGCGGACCGCAGCGCGGCCGCCCTTCCACGACAGCACGCCCTGGTCGCCGATCTGGCCTCCCGCTTCGGCGTAGAACGGCGTCCGGTCGAGCACCACCTCGCCCTCGCCGGAGAGGACGTCCACCTCGCCGCCGGGTCCGAGCAACGCCAGGACCTTGGTCCCCTCGAGCAGCAGGTCGTCGTAGCCGGCGAACTCGCTCACCACTTCGCGTCCGGCAAGCTGCTCGTACTCGGCGCGGAAGCGCGGCACGAGGTCGCCCTTCCAGCTCTCCTGCCCGCGCTGCCGGGCGGCCTCCAGCTTCACCTCGAAGCCGGGCCGGTCCACCGTGAGGCCTTCCTCTTGCGCGAACTCCTCGATGATGTCGATCGGGATGCCGTGCGTCTCGTAGAAGTGGAACGCGGTCTCACCGGGAAGCTGAACGCCGCCGCTCCGCTTGATGCGGTCGAGCTCGCGGCCGACGAGGTCGGTCCCGACGTTGAGGGTGCGCGAGAACTTCTCCTCCTCGGCGCGCAGCAGCGGCTCGATGACCGGCCAGCGCGCCACGAGCTCCGGGTAGACGTCGCCCATGGCGTCGATGACGGCCGGCGCCACGTCCGCCAGGAACACGCCGTCGAAGCCGAGCTGGCGGCCGTAGCGCAGGGCGCGGCGGACGATGCGGCGCAGCACGTAGCCGCGGCCTTCGTTCGACGGCACGACGCCGTCGGCGAGCAGGAACGCGGCCGCCCGGGCGTGATCCGCGATCACGCGGAACGCAGGCCCGAGCTCGCTCGCCGGGTCGTACGGCCGTTGCGCCATCTCGACGAGGCGCGCCAGGATCGGGGCGAAGACGTCGGTGTCGAAGTTGCTCGGAACGCCCTGGAGCACGGCGGCCAGGCGCTCGAGGCCGGCGCCGGTGTCCACGCACGGCCGCGGCAGCGGGTGCAGCCGGCCCGCGGCGTCGCGCTCGTACTGCATGAACACCAGGTTCCAGATCTCGACGGTCTCGTCGCCGGGGCCGTTCACCAGCTCGGGCCGGTTCTTCTTGGGGTTCTTCCCCTGGTAGTAGTGGATCTCGCTGCACGGGCCGCAGGGGCCCGTCTCCCCCATCGCCCAGAAGTTCTCCTTCTCGCCGAAACGGAGGATGCGGTTGGCCGGCGCTCCGGCCTGTTCCCAGAGCCGCGCCGCCTCGTCGTCGTCGGTGTACACGGTGAACCAGAGGCGCTCGACCGGGAGCTTGTAGACCTTCGTGAGCAGCTCCCAGGCGAAACCGATCGCCTCGGCCTTGAAGTAGTCCCCGAACGAGAAATTGCCGAGCATCTCGAAGAACGTGTGGTGGCGCGCCGTGTAGCCGACGTTGTCGAGGTCGTTGTGCTTGCCGCCGGCGCGCACGCACTTCTGGCACGAGGTGGCGCGCGTGTAGTCGCGCTGCTCGCGCCCGATGAACACGTCCTTGAACTGGTTCATCCCGGCGTTGGCGAACAGCAGCGTGGCGTCGCCGGCGGGGATCAGCGACGAGGAGGGCACCACCCGGTGGCCGCGGGCGGCGAAGTACTCAAGGAAGGTCGAGCGGATCTCCCGCGTCGTCGGTCTGGTCGGCATGCGGCTCGTCTCTCCCGTTCTCGCGCAGGGCACGGTTCACCAGGTCGAGGCTGAAGCCGCGCGCGAGCAGATACCGTACCACTTTCCGCCGCTCCCCCGGAAGCCGCCGCCAGAAGCGGTGCTTGTCCGTCACCTTGGCGAACGCGGCGGCGAGCGCGGCGGTCTCGCCCTCGCCGGCGGCGAGCTCGGCGAGCGCCGCCTCGGCGGCGTCTTTGGCGATCTTCCTGCGCTTGAGCGCGGCGAACACGGCCCGCCGGCCGCGCCCGGCCCGCAGCTGTGTGTGGCAGACGGAACGGGCGAGGGCGTCTTCGTCGAGCAGGCCCGCACGGTCGAGCCTCGCGATCTCGGCGCTCACGGCCGCCGCATTCGCCCCCCGGCGCCCGAGCCGCTCGGCGATCTCGGCGTGCGACAGCGCCCGCCGCGCGAGCATCGCGAGCGCCGTTTCGTGGAGCGCCGCCGCGCTCGGGGGAGCCGCGTTGTCACGTGCACGCACGGCCGGGCGCACGGCCACGTCCCGCGGCGTTACCGCCCGGGCGTTTCCTTGTTGCCGAACTCGAACGGGCTGTTGGCGACGAACGCCTCGGCGCCCGGACTGCCCTCGAGCGTGCTTTCCATCTCCTCGCGGGAGACGTCGGAGGTCGACTGGATGCCCTGGATGCGGAGCTTGAACTCGTCGGGGTTGGAGGCTCGCCGGATCGCCTCGTCGAGCGTGATCAGGCCGGACTTGTACAGGCCGTACAGCGACTGGTCGAACGTCTGCATGCCGTATTGCGAAGTGCCGGCGGCGATCGCGTCGCGGATCAGCTTGGTCTTCTCCTTCTGCTCGATGCACTCGCGAATGTACGCCGTCGAGATCAGGACCTCGACCGCAGGCACGCGGCCGAGGCCGTCGGCGCGCGGCAGCAGGCGCATCGAGACGATGGCCCTGAGCACGACGGCGAGCTGGATGCGGATCTGCTTCTGCTGGTGCGGCGGGAACACCGAGATGATGCGGTTGATCGTCTCGGTCGCGTCGAGGGTGTGCAGGGTCGAGAGCACGAGGTGGCCGGTCTCGGCGGCGAGCAGCGACGTCTCGATCGTCTCGTAGTCGCGCATCTCGCCGACGAGGATCACGTCGGGGTCCTGGCGCAGGCCGGAACGCAGAGCGACGGAGAAGCTGCGCGTATCCACCTCGACTTCGCGCTGGTTGATGATCGCCTTCTTGTCGCGGTGCAGGAACTCGATCGGGTCCTCGATGGTGACAACGTGGCAATTGCGGATGCTGTTGATGTGGTCGATCATCGCGGCCAGCGTGGTCGACTTGCCCGAGCCGGTGGTCCCGGTCACCAGGACGAGACCGCGCTCCTCGTCGGCGATCTTCTCGATCACCGGCGGCAGCAACAACTCCTTCACCGTGAGGATGCGGGCCGGGATCAGGCGCAACACGAGGCCCACCGAGCCGCGCTGCTGAAAGATGTTGCAGCGGAAACGGCCCAGGCCGGGCACCGAGTACGCGATGTCGATCTCGAGGAACTGCTTGAACTTCTCCTTCTGTTGGGTGGACATCATCGAGAACGCCATCGCGATGGTGTCCTCCTGCATCAGGCGCTTGAACTCGACGAGCGGCACGAGCGTGCCGTCGATCCGGATGAGCGGATGGGCGCCGACCTTCAAGTGCACGTCCGAGGCCTTCCGCTCCGTCGCCGCCTTCAGGATGTCGTTGATATGCATCGCAGTACCTCCTTGCCGCCGTTTGCACTTCAGTGCTCTCTCGCCACACTAACCCGGCGGGGCGGGGCTGTCAAAGCCGCGGGCGGCCCGATTCGCCGCCTCCTCACTCCAGCTTGAGCAGCCCCCGCAAGGCGTCCTTGTCCACCGCCCTGGCGAGCGCCTCCTGGGCGTCGACCGTGCCGTTCCGCACCAACTCGGCGAGGGAATCGGTCAACGTTCGCATTCCGAGGCGCTTGGCGGTCTGCATGACGGTGGGGATCTGAAACGTCTTCCCCTCGCGGATGAGGTTGGCGACCGCGGGGATCCCGAGCAGGATCTCGTACGCCGCCACCCGCCCGCCGCCGGCACGCTTGAGGAGGATCTGCGCGATCACGCCCTTGAGCGACTCCGCCAGCATCACCCGGATCTGCGCCTGGCGGTCGGGAGGGAACTGGTCCACCAGCCGTTCGACCGTGGAAACGGCGGTCGTCGTGTGCAGCGTCGCGAAGACGAGGTGTCCGGTCTCCGCCGTCTCGATCGCGATCGCCATCGTCTCGAGGTCACGCAGCTCGCCGACCAGCACGATGTCGGGGTCCTCACGCAGCGCCGCCCGCAGCGCGCGCTTGAACGACCCCGTATGGGTGTACACCTCACGCTGGTTGACGAGGCACTTCTTGTTCTCGTGGACGAACTCGATCGGGTCCTCGATCGTGATGATGTGGTCGCTGCGGGTGTCGTTGATGAGGTCGATCATGGCGGCGAGGGTGGTCGACTTCCCCGACCCGGTCGGGCCCGTCACCAACACCAGGCCTTTGTTCAGCAAGCACAGGCTGCGCACGCACTCGGGCAGGCCGAGGTCGTCGAAGCTCCGGATCTCGGTCGGGATCTGGCGGAAGACGGCGCCGACGCCGTGGCGGTCGCGGAAGAGGTTGACTCGGAACCTCGCCACGCCCGCGATCTCGTACGCGAAATCCGTGTCGTTCTCCTCCCGGAACTCGGTGCGGTTGGCCGCCGCGGCGACCTCGTCGCACATCAGGAGCACGTGCTCCGACGACAGCGGCGTCGTGAACTCCGGCATGGCGGCCATGTCGCCGTGGAGGCGAATCAGCGGCGGCCGCGACGCCGTCAGGTGCAGGTCGGAGCCGCCCATTTCGACCAGGCGGCGCAGCATCCGGTCGAGGGGCCGCTCCAGCGCCGGCGAAACGGCGGGCGCGACGGCGACCGGCGGCGGCGGGGCCGTCGGCGCGACCGCCGCCGGCTCGACCGGCGCCAGCTCGATGGTCGCCCGCGGTTCCCCGCCGGAGCGTCCGGCGCGCAGCGCGAGGCGAGCGCCCGCGACCTCGACCACCGCGGCGACCTCTTCGCCCAGCTCCAGAGCCACCCAGCGCTCGGGCCCCACGGCGGCCTCGATCCACCGCTCCAGCTCATCGCTCGGGACGACGGCCTTCCCCGCCTGCAGCAGCGCGCCGCCGCTCACCAGCACCGCCGGCTTGCCGCCGCGCAGGTCGAGCCGCTCGCCGCCCTTCTGGCGCGCGGCCTTGACGAGCCTGTCGATCATGCCCGAATCGGTCACTTCCCCATGGTAGTCCGGCGCGGCGGGGTTCACCAGGGGATTATTCGGCCGCCGCCCCGCCTTGTCGTGGAACGGAGGGACCATGAAGGCTGCCGTCGCTTCCCGGGCGACCGGCGCGCGGGCCTTCGCCCATGACCAAGGCGCCACCCGCCAACCGCCTGATCGGCGAGTCGAGCCCCTACCTGCGGCAACACGCCCACAACCCGGTGGCGTGGTACCCGTGGGGCGAGGAGGCCTTGGCCAGGGCGAGGGACGAGGACAAGCCGATCTTCCTCTCGATCGGCTACGCGGCGTGCCACTGGTGCCACGTCATGGAACGGGAGTCGTTCGAGGACCCGGCGATCGCCGGGCTCCTCGCCGCGCACTTCGTCGCGATCAAGGTGGACCGCGAGGAGAGGCCGGACCTCGACGCCGTCTACATGAGCGCGGTGCAGGCGATGACCGGCGCGGGGGGGTGGCCGCTGTCGGTGTTCCTCACCCCCGGCCTGCAGCCGTTCTTCGGTGGCACGTACTTCCCTCCCGAGCGCGCGTGGGGGATGCCCTCGTTCCGTGAGGTCCTCGCCGAGGTTGCCGACGCCTGGCAGGGCCGCCGCGAACAGCTCGAAGGCGTGGCCGCGACGCTCGCGGCCCAACTGGCGGCGGACGAGGAGCCGGCCCCCGGCTCCGTCGACGCCGTCGCCGCCGCCGCCGACGCGATGCGCACGCTCACCCGGCAGGCGGACCGGCGCTGGGGCGGCTTCGGCGCCGCGCCCAAGTTCCCGACGCCGTCGCGACTCTTCTTCCTGATCGCCAGGGCGCGCCGCGACCCGGCGGCGCGCGAGCTCCTCACCGCCACGCTCGACGGGATGGCCGCCGGCGGCTTCTACGACTGGCTCGGCGGCGGGTTCCACCGCTACTCCGTGGACGAGGCGTGGCGCGTGCCCCACTTCGAGAAGATGTTGTACGACAACGCGCTGCTGGCGCGGGCGTACGGCGAGGCCGGTCTCGTCTGCGACCGGCCCGAGTGGGTCGCCGTGGCGCGCGCGACCGCCGACTACCTGCTGGCCGAGATGCGCGGGCCGGAGGGAGCGTTCTTCTCCTCCACCGACGCCGACAGCGAAGGACAGGAGGGGCGGTACTTCACCTGGACCGCGGCGCAGGTGCGCGCGGCCCTTCCGGCGGAGGAGGCCGAGCTCGTGACGGCGGTCTGCGGCCTCGAATCCGACGGCGGCCCGGACGACGAAGCCCAGGTGCTGCGGCCCTCCCGACCGCTGGCGGAGGCGGCGGCCGAACTTGGCCTCCGGCCCGGCGAGGCGGCCGGCCGCCTCGCCGCGGCGCGCGAGCGGCTGCTGGCGGCGCGGCGGCGGCGGGTGCCGCCCGCCACCGATGACAAGCGCCTGACGGGTTGGAACGGGATGGCGGCGTGGTCGCTCGCTTACCTCGGTGCGGCGCTTCCCGAGCCCCGCTATGTCGCCGCGGCCGACACGGCCGGCCGCTTCCTCCTCGCCCGCATCGCCCGCGACGGGCGCCTGCAGCGATCGTGGCGGGAGGGCGCCGTCTCGGGCGTCGAGACGCTCGAGGACGTCGCCTGGGTCGTGGCGGCGTTCGTCCAGCTCTTCGAGGCCGGAGGCGGCGCGGCGTGGCTGGAGGCCGCCGGGTCGCTCGTCCGGGGCCGGTTGCCGCATTACCAGAGGCCGGCGGGGGCGCTCGACGACGCGCCCGACGACGGGCCGCCGCTCCCCGCGCGCCCGCGGGCGCCGGCCGACGGGGCGACGCCGGCGCCGGCCGGCGTCATGGCCGGCGCGCTGCTCCGCCTCGCGGCGTTGACCGGCGAGGAAGGACTCCGGGCGGCCGCCGCACGCGCCGTCGCGGCCGACGCGGCGCTCGTGACGCGGGCCCCTGAGGCGTGCCTGACGCTGGTGCAGGCGGCGACGGCCGCCGCCGCGCCGCCGTCGACCCTCGTCGTGGTCGGAGACCCGCGCTGGACGTCGACCCGCGCGCTGGTTGCCGCCGCCTGGCGGCACAAACCGGCGCGCTGCGTTCTCGCGCCCGCGACGTCGGTCCCGGTGACGCCCGAGGCCGCGCGGGTCGTGCCCCTGTTTGCCGGCCGGGAGACCGCCCCTTCCGGCCGCGCCCGCGCCTACCTGTGCGAGGGCGGCGCCTGCCGTCTCCCCCTCGAGGAGGAGGCGGCGCTCGCGCGCCTGCTCTCCGCGACCGGGGACTGACGAGTACCCGGCGCTGCGCTCACCCCCGGGGCGCGTCGCCGGGGAGCAGGCCGCGCAGGAAGTGGTACAGGGCGAACGCGCCGAGCGCGAACGGGACGAAGCCGAGGAAGCCCAGCACCGGCATCTCGTACAGCTTGACCGAGCCGAGGAACGGCACCGTGTAGCGCCAGCGCGCCGACGCGAGCATGTTCCAGCTCTCCCACAGCAGGCCGCACGCGAGGCCGGATGCGAGCAGCGCCAGCGGCCGCGAGCGCCGCCCCTGCTCGAGATCGCCGAGCAGCGACGGCCGCCCCATGAGGCGGTTCACCGGGTCGAGGAGCAGCGGCCACGCCAGCCACACGTCGGCCGCGAAGAACACGGACGGCCACAGCAACGGGATCGCCGCCAGGATCGTGCCGACGGCGATGAGCGCCGCAAGGAGCTCGCGCGGGACCCTTCCGCCGCCGCCGCGTCCGGCGAGCCGGGCGGCCGCCGGCTCGAACGCTTCGGCGAGCAGCACGATCGCCGGCGTGATGGTGGCGAACGACCAGGCGTAGCCGAGGCCGCGCCACGGCCACGGCGGCAGCCCCGAGTAGTGCCACCACAGTTCGGGCCCGGCAGCGCTCCAGAACCTGGGACGGTCGTAGAGCTCGAACAGAAGCCACGACGGGATCGAGATCGCGGCCATCAGCGCGAGCTCGAGCGGCGCGTTGCGCAGCCACGACCGGCCGTGCCGCGCCAGGGCGCCGTCGACCGCGACGATGAAGCCGGTCCAGCACAGCGGGGTGAGGTTCTGGGCCACCGGCCCGACGCGCGCGGCCGCGAGCCCCATGCCGGCTGCGATGAGCGCGGCGCCGGGCCAGAACCACCACGCCGTTCGTGTCATCCCCGAATTCTAGCCAATCGCCCGCCCGCCGTGCGCGCGGCAGGCTCGCGCCTGGATCTACGTCGCAAAACAGCCGTAAACCTTGAGAAGCGACTTGTCGTATCGTAGACACGCGCAGGTTCGCGGCACGGTTGCCGTGTGCCTCGTGCGCCCGGGAGGCTCGTGTGAGCAAGAGGGTACGGATCGTCGTGACGGTGGCAGCGGTGGCGGCCCTGGCCGCGGCCGCATGGGCGGTGTTCGGGAGGGGGGACGCGAAACAATCCGCGTTCCTGACCGCGTTCGCGGACCGCGGCACGGTCGTCCAGAGCGTCGCGACCACCGGCACGCTGACCGCCGTGACCACGGTGAAGGTCGGCTCCCAGGTCTCCGGCATCATCGCGACCCTGCACAGCGACTTCAACCGGAAGGTCCAGAAGGGCCAGCTCCTCGCCACTCTCGACCCCACGCCGTTCGAGGCGACCGTCAACGAGAACCGGGCTCAGCTCGACCGCGCCCGGATCGCCGCCCTCGACGGAGAGATCAAGCTCAAGCGGCAGAAGGCGATGTTCGAGGCGAAGCTGATCTCCGAGGACGAGCTGCAATCGGCCAAGGCGGTCCACGACCAGGCGGCGGCGCAGGTGACCCAGCTCGAGGCGACGCTCAAGAAGGCGGAGACGAACCTGCAGTACTCGGTGATCCGCGCCCCGATCGACGGCGTCGTCGTCTCCCGCGACTACGACGTGGGGCAGACGGTGGCCGCGTCGTTCCAGGCCCCGACCCTGTTCACGATCGCCGAGGACCTCACCCGGATGCAGCTCACCTGCCAGGTGGACGAGGCGGACATCGGCCAGGTCAAGGAGGGGCAGACGGTCCGCTTCTCCGTGGACGCCTACCCGGAGCGCGACTTCCTCGGCAAGGTGTCGCAGATCCGCCTGTCTCCCCAGGTCACCAACAACGTGGTCACCTACCCGGTGATCGTCGAGGTCGGCAACGCCGACCTGAAGTTGCTCCCGGGCATGACCGCCGACGTCCGCGTCCAGGTCGCGCAAGCGGACAACGCCCTGCGGGTCCCCGCCTCGGCGCTGCGGTTCCGCCCGGAGCTGCTGGGCATCAACGGCCAGGGCTCGCGGCAGGCGGCGCCGGAGCGCGCCGCCGCGGCGGGCCCGCGAACCGGCGACGGGCCGCACGCCGCCGTCCGCACGGCGCGCGTCTACCTGCCGCCCGCCAGACCCGGCGGCGCCCCGGTCGCGGTCGACTTCGTGCCCGGGCTGACCGACGGCCAGTTCGTCGAGGTCCGCCAGGGCGAGCTCGCCGACGGTGCGCGCATCGTCGTCGGCGTCGCGACCGCGCAGGGCCAGGACATCGGCGGCCTCGCCGGTATGGCCCGCGGCCGCCACTAGGGGGCGATCGTGTTCAACGTCTTCGAGATCTACAAGGTCGCGATGGTGGCGCTGCAGCGCAACCCGATGCGGACGCTGCTCACGATGCTCGGCGTGATCATCGGTGTCGGGTGCGTGGTCGCGATGGTCGCCATCGGTCAGGGGGCGACCGCCGCGATCCAGAGCCAGATCGGCGCCCTGGGCACGAACTTCCTTCTCGTCCACTCCGGCTCGCACGCCCGCGGCGGCGTCCACGGCGGCGCCGGCTCGGTTCAGAACCTCACGCCCGACGACGCCGCGGCGATCGCCCGCGAGTGCCCCTCGGTCGCCCTCGCGGACCCCGCCGTGCGAACCGGCGCCCAGGTCGTCTTCGGGGACCAGAACTGGGCCACGTCGGTGCAGGGCACGGGCCCGAGCTATCCGACGATCCGGGCGTGGGCGGTGGCGAGGGGGTCGTACTTCACCGATGATGACGTCAAAGCCGCCAGCAAGGTCGCGGTGCTCGGCCAGACCGTCGTGGACAACCTCTTCGGCGAGGCGAACCCGGTCGGGCAGATCATCCGCATGAAGGGGGTCCCGTTCCGCGTCCTCGGCGTCCTCGACCGGAAGGGCGGCAGCGCCATGGGGCAGGACCAGGACGACCTGGTCTGCGTCCCGTACACGACGGCGCAGAAGCGCCTGATGGGCGTCACCTACATCGGCAACATCATCATCTCGGCGGTCTCGCCGCAGAGCATCGAGCGGGCCACCGCCGAGATCAGGGACGTCCTGCGCCAGCGCCACCGGCTCGGAGGGGGTCAGGACGACGATTTCGAGATCCGCTCGCAGCAGGACATCGCCAACACCGCGACGCAGATGAGCGGCGTCATGACGATGCTCCTCGGCGCGATCGCGTCGGTGTCGCTCCTCGTCGGCGGGATCGGCATCATGAACATCATGCTGGTGTCGGTCACCGAGAGGACGCGGGAGATCGGCGTCCGGCGCGCCCTGGGCGCGCGCCGCTCGGACATCCGCACCCAGTTCCTCATCGAGTCCTCGCTCATCTCGGGGCTCGGCGGCGCGGTCGGGATCGCCGTCGGGATGCTCGTCGCGCGCCTGATCGCGCGCTTCGTCGGCTGGCCGACGCTGGTGCAGCCGCAGGTCGTGCTGGTCGCGTTCCTCTTCGCGAGCCTCGTCGGCGTGTTCTTCGGGATCTACCCCGCGGCCAAGGCCGCCCGTCTGGATCCGATCGACGCGCTGCGCTACGAGTAGGCCGCCCCGGCCCCCGGACCGCGGCGCTACCGCCCCTGGCGCGGCCCGCGGTGCGGCACCGCCACGTCGGCGAACGCGGTGATACAGGGCGGACCCGGCGCGAAACGGTAGGTCGTGACCTTTCGACCGACCATCGCGACGACCGACGAGCAGACCGTGCCGTAGCCGCGGCCGTGACGGCAGAGCGGGTCCTCGCCCTCATGGTCGGCGAGGAGGATCTCCAGCTCACTCTGCAGGGCGTCGCCGGGAAGGTCCCGCAAGGCCATCGCCCGCGCGGCGGCGCCCGCCACCCGGCCCCCCGGAGCGTCCAGGGCATCGTTGCCGATCGCCGCCACCGGCGCCAGGACCCGCTCGACGCGGGGGACCGGGTGGTTCGTCGCCAGCCAACGGCCGCGGCTGTCCCCGACGAAGAGGTTGAAGAGCCCGTACCGTCCCAGGTCCAGCTCCGAGAGCAGCGCCAGCGCGTCGGACAGCGTGCGCTCCGCCGCCAGGTCGACGACGAGGGCCCCACGGGAGCGCGCGCCGGGGGGTGCGCCGCGCCGCGCGTTCGTGACCGCCACGACGAACCCCGCGTCGAGGTTGGCGGCGAGCCAGCTCCCGCCGCCGATCAGGTCGCGGCCGGCGAACACCGGCGGATCGGGCAGGAGCAGGCTCGGCGGCTGCCACGGGCGGTCGAGGCGTTCGTCGCGGTTGGCCGCGATCCAGAGCTCCTCGGCCGCCGGCCCGCGCGCGAGGGCGAGCAGGATGCACACGGCTCGGCCCTAGCTCACCTGGCCGAGGGCGCGGGTGAACCCGAGGTGGTCGCCGTCCCGCGCCTCCTCGGCGAAACCCAGACCGCGCAGGAGCGCCGTGGCCTCCGCGTACTCGGCCGGCACCACGCAGGACAGGACGAGCGCGCCGGCGCCCTGCGCGCTGCGCATCGCCTGCTCGACGAGCGCGCGGCCGAGGCCGAAACCGCGCCAGTCCGGCGCGAGATAGAGCGAGTGCAACTCCCAGACGCCGTTGACGTCTTCGCGCACGCCGCAGCAACCGACGATCTGGCTCCGCCCCGCCTCGACGACCCACATCCGGTCGGCCGTTTCTCCGCCCCCGGGCGCGTCGCCGCCGCGGACGGCGAGGTGGAACTCCCGCCGCACCCGTCGCGCCAGCTCGGTGACGGCCTTGCGGTCCGCCGGCCGCGCGGGGCGCACCCAGTACGAGGTCATGACTTCTCGGCCAGCTCGTCGAGCAGCGCCATCAGCAGGCGCACGCCGTAGCCGGTCGCTCCCGGAGGCAGGCCGTTGTGGCTGCGGGAGACGTAGGCGACCCCGGCGATGTCGAGGTGCGCCCAGCGAGCCTTCTCCGGGACGAAGCGGGCGAGGAACGCGGCCGACGCCGGCAGCGAGCCCCAGCGCCCGCCGCTGTTCTTGATGTCGGCCCACTCGCTGCGCAGGACGTGGCGGTACTCGGGCAGAAGCGGCAGGCGCCACACCCGATCGCCGGTGGAGTGGCCGAGCCGCTCGAGCTGAGCCGCGAGGACGTCGTCGTTGGCGAACATGCCCGCCAGCTCCGCTCCGAGCGCGACCTTGCAGGCGCCGGTCAGGGTCGCCAGGTCGACGATGACCTCCGGGTGGAAGCGGGCGGCGTACGCCATCGCATCGGCGAGGAGCAGGCGCCCCTCCGCATCCGTGTTGTCCACTTCGACCGTGGTCCCGTTGCACATCGTCACGATGTCGCCCGGCTTGAGCGCGCTCCCCGAGGGCAGGTTCTCCACCAGCGGCAGGAGGCCGACGACCTTGAGCGGCGGGAGGTCCTCCGCCACCGTCCGCATCGCCGCCACGACCGCCGCGGCCCCGGCCATGTCGTGCTTCATCTCGGCCATGTCCGCGGCGGGCTTGAGCGAGATGCCGCCGGCGTCGAACGTGACGCCCTTGCCGACGAGGGCGAGCGCGGCGCGCGGCTTCTTGGCGCGGTACTCGAGCCGCACCATCCGGGGCTCCTGCACGGACCCCCGGCCGACGGCAAGGATCCCGCGCAGACCGTCCTTTTCGAGTTCCTTGGCGCCCATCACGGTGACGCGCACGGCCGAGCCCGCGAACATCGCGCTCACCTCGGTCGCGAACGCCTCCGGGGTGAGATCGTTCCCCGGCCGGTTGCCGAGGTCGCGCGCGAGTCTGACCAGCGCATCGAGACGCCGGGCCCTCTCCACGAGGGTGCCCAGCCCCTTCTCGTCCTCGCCGGCGAGGGGCACCACGTGGACGGCATCGACCTTGGTCGCCTCGTCGGGCCGCGACCGGAAGCGGTCGAAGCGGTAGTCGGCGAGGGCCATCTCGCCGAGCGCGACGGAGCGCGCCTGTTCCGGAGCCACGTCCCGGGCCGCCATCGGGATCGCGACCGCGATCTGGTACTCGCGGTTGCGCCCCGCCTGCTCGAGGACGCGCCGCACGAGCTTGCGCAACGAGTGGACGGTGAACTCCTCCGCCTTGCCGATGCCGAAGCAGGCGATACGGCGGAAGTCACGGCTGGGGCTGGCCGTGACCAGAACCTCACCCTCGAGGCCGCGGACGCCGAGCTCCGCGATCGCGTGACCGATCGTCTTGCGGTTGCTGCCGGAGAGGACGAGGCCGTCGAGAGGATCCCCGCCTTCACGGGTGAACAGGTAGAGGCAATCCAGCGGCTCGTCCGGGGCGTTCCACAGCTGCACAAGGTCTGCCATTGATACCCCCCGCGTGAAATAGCGCCCGACACGGGCGCCGCGGTGATTCTAGCACGGGCGCCGCAGCGCGGCGAGGAAGTGCGACGCGGTCTCCTCGTCGATGCTCACCAGGCGTACGAGCGTGACGGAGCCTACGGGGCCGTCGAGATGTCGGGCGACCGCCGCGACGATGACCCGGCACCCCGGGCCCTTCGGGTATCCGAAGATGCCCGTCGAGATCGCCGGCATCGCGACCGAGGCGAGGCGCATTTCCTCGGCCCGCGCCAGGGCGCTCCCGACCGCCCGGCGCAGCTTCGCCTCCTCGTCGCCCTCGCCCCACACCGGGCCGACGGCGTGGATCACGAAACGGCAGGGGAGTCGCCCGGCGCCGGTGGCCACCGCACCCCCGACCGGGACCGGGGCAAGCGCGCTCGACTCGGCCTGGATCCCGCCTCCTCCCCGGCGGACGATCGCCCCGGCGACGCCGCCGCCGTGGACCAGCGAGCCGTTGGCGGGGTTGACGATCGCGTCGACGCGCTCCTGGGTGATGTCCCCGACGACGACCGAGATCTCGCCGCGCCCGATCGCGACCGTTGCGAGCACCGTGGCCATGACGCCTCCGCCTGCCGAAACACTACCACCGCTGGTCAAACGGAGCGGCGCCCCGTACACTCCCCTCGTGTTCGCCGTCCTCCTTCCCGCCGTCGCCGCCGTCTGCTTCGCCCACCCCGCCGGCCTCGACCGTGAGATCGGGCGCCGCGCGCTGCCCTGGCTGCCGCCCGACCTCGCGCGTCAGATCACCCGCCACGAGCGGGAGTTCGCGGCCGGCGCCGCGGCCGCGGCCAGGTGGCCGCGCTCCTATCACCAAGCCGGGGTTCAGCCGGGCCTCGAACGGACCATCCGCACCCAGTGCGAGCGCCTCGCGGCGGCGCTCCACGCGCAGGCCCCGTTCCCGGAGGTGGTCGCAGGCCTGGGCGCCCTCGCCCACCTCGCGGCCGACCTCGAGGCTCCGTTCCTGGCGGCGAACGCCGGCGACGCCTACGCGCGCTCGTTCGCCAGCTACCTCCCCACCGCGGCCCCCCGCATCCCGCTGGTGTTCTACGGGCAGCGGCGCGCGGTCATCACCGGTCCCATCGCCGGGGTCGGCACCCTCGTGACGGCGCGCCGGGCCGACGCCGATCTGATGGGAGGGATCGTGCGCGAGGACCTGGACCGCCTCGGCGGGCCGGGGGCGTGGTCCCGCCTCGACGACCGCTCGTCGAGTTTCGGCGCGGCGTCGCTGCTCCTCAACCACGCCGCGTCCGACTTCGCGAATCTGGCCTCGTGGGTCTGGTTCCACGGCGGGGGACTGGTGCCGGATCTCCCGGCGCAAAAGGGTATGATTCTGGTCTGGAAGGGAGAACCGCAGCCCCGTGAAGCGCCAAGCCCTCGTCTCGGTTTCCGACAAGCGCGGCCTTGAAGGCTTCGCGCGCGGCCTCGTTGCCCAGGGCTTCGAGGTCCTCTCCACCGGTGGCACCGCTCGCGCGCTGCGCACCGCGGGGATCGCGGTGCGTGACATCAGCGACATGACCGGGTTCCCCGAGGTCCTCGGCGGCCGGGTCAAGACGCTCCACCCCAAGGTCTACGCCGGGATCCTTGCCGACCTCGACGACCCCGCGCACCGCGCCGTCCTCGACGACTGGGCGGTCGAGCCGATCGCCGTCGTCGCCGTCAACCTCTACCCGTTCGCCGCGACCGCGGCGAGGCCGGGCGTGACGGCCGCCGAGGTGATCGAGAACATCGACATCGGCGGGCCCTCCCTCGTGCGGGCTGCGGCCAAGAACCACCGCCACGTGGCGGTGGTGGTGGACCCCGACGACTACGCGGCGGTGCTGGCCGCGCTGCAGGCGGGCGAGCTCGACGAGCCGTTTCGCAGCCGGCTCGCGGTCAAGGCGTTCCGGCACACGGCCGCGTACGACGCGGCGATCTCGCAGGCGCTGCCCACCCACCTCGGCCTGCCCGGCAGCCTCCTCCTCGACGGGATCGCGCCGTGGCTCTCCGCCGAGGAGCTCCCCTTGCGCTACGGTGAGAACCCGCATCAGGCCGCGGTGTTCGCCAGACCGCGCACGCCGGCGGGCCTGGCGGCGTTCCAGCAGCTCCAGGGGAAGGAACTCTCGTACAACAACCTCATGGACGCCGACGGCGCGTGGCGCCTGGCGCACGACCTTCCCGGCCAGGGCGTGGTCATCGTCAAGCACGGCGGGCCGTGCGGCGCGGGCCTCGGCGAGCGGGCGGCCACGGCCTACGTCCGCGCGGTCGCGTGCGATCCGGTCTCCGCGTTCGGCGGCGTCATCGCGTCGTCCCTGCCGCTCGACGGCGACGCGGCCACTCGCATCGCGCAGCTGTTCGCGGAGGTCGTCGTCGCGCCGGCTCTCAATCAGGAGGCGCGCGAGGTGTTCCTCGCCAAGAAGAACCTCCGCGTCCTCACGGCGCAGCGCCCGGCCGCGCCGGCGCCGCGTTTGCGCGTCATCGACGGGGGGCTATTGGTGCAGAGCGCGGACGTCGGCTGGGACGAGGTCTGGCGCGTCGTCACCGACCGGGCGCCGGGGAGCGACGAGTCCGCGGCCTTGACGCTCGCATGGCGAGTCGCCAAGCACGCGCCTTCCAACGCCGTCGTGGTCGCCAACACCACCGCGACGGTCGGGATCGGCGCCGGCCAACCGAGCCGCGTCGATTCGTGCCGGATCGCGGTCGAGAAGGCCGGCGCCGCCGGTCTCTCCCTCGACGGCACCGCCGCGGGCAGCGATGCCTTCTTCCCGTTCCCGGACGGCGTCGAGGTCCTCGCCACGGCCGGCGTGACGGCGGTGGCGCAGCCGGGCGGATCCGTGCGCGACCCCGAGGTGATCGACGCGGCGAACCGGCTGGGCATCGCGATGGTGTTCACCGGCCGCCGTCACTTCCGCCACTGAGGCCGCCGTGCTCTTGACGCTCCTCGCCCTCGCTTTGGCCGCAAACCCGGCGCCCGACGCGCTCGACCGTCTTGCCGGCGCGCTGCGCGCCAGCCCGGGGTGGCGGGCGGCGTTCGTGCAGCAGTACGTCCCCGAGGGGTTCGACACCGGCACCACGGAACGGGGGGGCGTGACCGTGGCGCCGCCCGCTCGTCTGCGGTTCGACTACACCTCCGGCGCTCCCCGCGTCTTCGCGACCGACGGCTCGATCGGTCGTCTCGTCGACCCCGGCGCCGGGACCTGCGACGCGATCCGTCTCGACGCGGGCGTCTGGGCCAGGTTGCCCCTGTCGGCGGTCCTCGACCCCGGTGCGGCCCGGCACGCGTTCGTCGTCGAGACCAGCGGCGCCGCCATCCGCCTCGTCCCCAGGGCGCCGACCCCGGACCTTGCGGAGGTGACGGTGACCCTCGGCGCCGACCAGCTCCCGGCCGAGGTCACGGTGCGGGATGCGAGCGGCAACCGCAACCGGTTCACGTTCAGCGGATGGCGCCGGGACCGCGAGCCGCCCGCCGCGTTCTTCCAGCCCTCCCTCCCCGGCTCCGCCCCGTGTCTGCCGGAAGAGTAATGACATGGGGCTGCGTTGCAGCTACGATGGACGCCGCCGCCGCCGGCGGCAGGAGGACGGAGCCCTGAACCCGACGCACCCCTCACCGGATCCGAACGCCGCGTCGCTGGCGGCCAGCTTCGAGGTCGTGCGTCCCAGGCTGGAGCTGGTGGAACGCTTCATCGCCGAGCAGCTCGCCGGCGGTCCCGAGCTCGTGCGCGAAGCGGGCGGCTATGTGCTTCAGGCCGGGGGCAAGCGGTTGCGCCCGGCGATCCTGCTGACCGTCTCGCGCCTGCTCGGGTATCACGGCGACCTCGACCTCCGTTACGGCGCGATCGTGGAGATGATCCACACCGCCACGCTCGTGCACGACGACATCATCGACAGCGCCACGGTTCGGCGCGGCCGCGCCACGGCCAACCACCGCTGGGGCAACCAGCTCACCGTCCTCCTCGGGGACTGGCTCTACCTGCGAGCGATCGACCTCGCGCTCCAGGTCGCCGACATCGCCGCGATGCAACGTCTCTCCTTCGCCACCACCCAGATGACCGAGGGCGAGATCCTCGGGCTCGCCCTGCAGGGGGTGAGCGGCGTGACCCGCGAGCAGTACCTCGAGATCACCCGCCGGAAGACCGCGGAGCTCTTCGCCGCCGCGTGCTCGCTGCCCACCCACTTCCTACCCGAGTTCGAGCGTCACCGCCGCGCCCTGGACGAGTACGGGCGCAACATCGGCATGTGCTTCCAGATCATCGACGACATCCTCGACATCGTGGGATCGCAGCAGCGCCTCGGCAAACCGGTGTTCTCCGATCTCAGGGAGGGGAAGCTCACCCTCCCGTTCATCCTGGCGCTCCCCCGCATGGCCGACGCGGAGCGCGCGTTGGTCGAGCGGGTCCTGGTCAACGGCGACCTCCCGGACGCGGACCCGGGGAGCCTGCGCACGCTCCTCGACCGCCTCGGGGTCGTCGACGAGGCGCGCGAGATCGCGGACGAGTTCGGACGGCGCGCCGTCGCCGCGCTTGCCCTGCTGCCGCCCGGACCCGAGCTCGACGCGCTCGCGGCGGCGCCCCGCTTCGTCGTCGAGCGCGAGTCCTAGACCCCGTCCGTCGCTCTCGGGGCGACCGCGCAGGCACGCCGAGACGCCCGGTGGGGAGTTCGCACCGTGCCGCGCAGGCAGCGCGACCTGTCGGGTGCCGTTTCCACTCCTTGCCAGTTGACGTTTCGGGTGTTAGATTGTCAATCGAACATGGTCGCAGCGATCTTGCGTCAGGTGGTCGGGCGGGAAAGCGAGTCCCAAGCGGACAACGCGCTGGTTTCGGCCTTTCGTTCGCAGATCGTGCGCGCGCTGGGCGAAGGCCGCTGGCGCTTCGCCGATCACTTCTGCGACAAGCTGCTCGCCGAAGAACCGCGCAACCTCGAGGCCTGGCTGCTGAAGGGGCACCTGGCGTGGCGCCACTTCCACGACACCCAGGCCGCCCTCAACTGCTTCCAGCGGGTCGTCATTCTGGGGGGTTTCGAGTCGTCCAACGAGTACGTGGCACGGGCCCGAAACTCCCTGGCACAACTCCTGGAGCAGTTGAGCTGACGTCCTCGCTGGTCGGCCACAACTCCGCCCCCACCGGCGCCTGCATCCCGAAGATGTAGATCCGTCGCACGAGCTTCGGCTCCGGATCGAGCCACCGGCGCTGGCCGGGGACGCGGACGACCGGCTGCGCGTCCTCGCGCAAGGCCCGCCCGTCGCCGGCACCGTCGGCCGCCGTGGCGACGAACGCCGCGCCGTCGCCGGCGAACTCCACCCACAGATACCCGAAGACCGGGTGCGGAAGGGAGAGCTCCCAGCCTCCGTCCGGCAGCTTGCGGACCGCCCCCGCCGCCCCTACCGGCTCCTCGACGACCGCCTCGTCGAGCGTCCGCGGGTGGGACAGGGGTTTCGGATATCCCCACGGGAAGTGGGGCGGGCGCCCCCAGTCCACCGGCACGGGTGCGTCCGACGGCCGTCGCGGCGCCAGCGAGAAGCGGGAACGCGCGCGAAACGCGGGCCCGCTCACCAGCACGTTGCGACCGACGCCGTCGACGTCGAGCGCGAGGAGCAGGCCGCCGACCGGCGTGGGCGAGCGGACCTCGGCGGCGATCACGTTGTCGCCCTGCCGCAGCAGGTGACCGACGTCGAAGAGGTCGAGGCGGAACCCCGGCCGGCTCCAACCGCACGCCGCCGCCGTCCCGTTCACGTACACCACGTATTCGCGGTCGCCGCAAACCTTCAGCAGCGCCCCGCGCGGCGGCGCGTCGAGGTGCAGCGAGCCGACGAACAGGGCGGCCTCGGGGTGGATCTCGTCGAGCTCATCGGTGACCCAGATCCAGCGGGCGGGCCCGGTCAGATGCGACAGCTCACGCTCCCAGAAACCGTGTACGGAAAACGCCGCCGCCGCCACCCCGACGACCAGGAGGAGGAGCGTGAGGTGCTGCCGGCGGCGGGTCGGCTCGCGCACCGGAGGAGTGTAGCAACCCCGGCGACGACAGGCTCGCGCGGTTTGACAGCCCCCGGCCGATGCCGTAGAGTGCCGCTACAGGATGGACAGGAACCGCGTCCTTGCCGTGATTCCGGCGCGTTACTCCTCCACCCGCTTCCCCGGCAAACCTCTCGCCCCCATCGCGGGCAAACCGATGGTGGCGCATGTCGTGGAGCGGGCGGTGGAGGCGGGCTGCTTCGCCGAGGTGATCGTCGCCACCGACGACGAGCGCATCGCGAGAGCTGCCGCGGCCGCCGGCGCACGCCCGGTGATGACCGGGACGTGCCGCAGCGGCACCGACCGCGTCGCGGAAGCGGTCCGCGGCATGCCCGCGGGCGCCGTGCTCAACGTCCAGGGGGACGAGCCCGCGCTGCCCCCGGAGAACCTCCGGCTCCTTGCGGGCTTCCTGCGCGCCAACCCGCAGGCGCCGATGGCGACGCTCGCGCTCCCGGGGACGGCGGCGGACCTCGACAACCCGAACGTCGTCAAGGTCGTGTGCGACGCGACCGGGCGGGCGCTGTACTTCTCGCGCGCGCCGATCCCATACCCCCGCAACGCGGTCGCGGGCGTTGTCCGGCGGCACGTCGGGCTGTACGGCTTCCAGAAGCCCGCGTTGCTCGCGTTCGCGGCGTGGGAGGAGACCGACCTCGAGCGCGCCGAGGGACTGGAGCAGCTCCGCGCTCTCGCCCATGGCATGGCGCTCTACGTGCTCGCCGCCGCGGCCGACTCCGTCGCGGTCGACGTTCCCGCCGACATCCCGCGCGCCGAGGCCGCTCTCTGCTCCCTTCTCAGCCAGAGGCAACACCCATGATTGAAATGACGTGGTCCGTGATCAGTGGCCCGTGGTCCGACCCTCCCGCCGGGGTTTCCTTCCAGGGCCGGGAGCGCACCCGGTTCACGGACCCCGGACCACGGACCACGGTTCTGAAAGGTGGTGGTTGATGGCAACGAAGTATGTCTTCGTCACCGGCGGCGTGGTCTCCTCCCTGGGCAAGGGAATCACCGCCGCGTCGGTGGGCGCCCTCTTCGAGGCGCACGGGCTCAAGGTCACGCTGATGAAGTGCGACCCGTACATCAACGTCGACCCGGGCACGATGTCGCCGTTCCAGCACGGCGAGGTCTACGTCACAGACGACGGCGCCGAGACCGACCTCGACCTCGGCCACTACGAGCGCTTCACCGACGTGGTGACGTCGCGCAAGAACAACCTCACCACCGGGCGGGTCTATCAGTCGGTGATCGAGAAGGAACGCCGCGGCGACTATCTGGGCTCCACCGTCCAGGTGATTCCCCACATCACCGACGAGATCAAGGCCGCGATCCGCGACGTCGCCGAGGACCACGACGTCGTCATCGTCGAGATCGGCGGCGTCGTCGGCGACATCGAGTCGCTGCCGTTTCTCGAGGCGATCCGCCAGTTCCGCCAGGATGCCGGACGCGGCAACGCCATCAACGTGCACGTGACCCTCGTGCCGTACCTCGCCGCGCCCGACGAGCTCAAGACCAAGCCGACGCAGCACTCGGTGAAGGAGTTGCTCTCGATCGGGATCCAGCCCGACGTCCTGGTGTGCCGCGTGGACCGCCACCTCCCCGAGGAGATGCGGCGCAAGATCTCGCTGTTCTGCAACGTCGAAGAGAGCGCGGTGATCCCGGCGCGGACCGCGGACACGATCTACGACGTCCCGCTCCGCCTCGCGGCCGAGGACCTCGACGGACTCCTGCTCACCATGCTCAACATGCCGCGCGGCAAGCGGGACCTCTCCCGCTGGCAGGCGATCGTGGACCGCCTCCGCAAGCCGGCGCGCCATGCCCGTATCGGCATCGTCGGGAAGTACGTGAACCTCGTCGACAGCTACAAGTCGCTCAACGAGGCGCTGCTGCACGGCGGCATCGCCAACGACGCCAAGGTCGAGCTCGTCTTCATCGACTCCGAGAAGCTCGAGGAGGAGGCGTACGTCGAGGAGCTCTTCCAGGTGGACGGGATCCTCGTGCCGGGCGGCTTCGGCAAGCGCGGCATCGAGGGGATGATCAAGGCGATCGAGTTCGCCCGCGGCCACAGGATCCCCTTCCTCGGCATCTGCCTCGGCCTGCAGACCGCGGTGATCGAGTTCGCCCGCAACGCGTGCCGCCTCGAGCGCGCCAACTCCTCGGAGTTCGTGCAGGACCCCCCGTACAAGGTGATCTACAAGATGCGCGAGCTGCTCGGCGTGGACGCGATGGGCGGCACGATGCGCCTGGGCAAGTACCCCTGCCAGCTCAAACCCGGTTCGCACGCCTGGGAGGCGTACGGCGCGGACACGGTCTGGGAGCGGCACCGGCACCGCTACGAGGTGAACCAGGACTACGTGCAGATCCTCGAGCAGAACGGCATGCTGGTGACCGGTCGCTCCCCCGATCGCATCTTCGTCGAGATGATCGAGGTCCCCGACCACCCCTGGTTCGTGGCCTGCCAGTTCCACCCGGAGTTGAAGTCGAAGCCGTTCGCGCCACACCCGCTCTTCGTCGCATTCGTCAAGGCGTCGCTCGACTATCAATCGAAGAAGGCCGCCACCGAGCGGGCCGACGCCGTCCCCGAGCCGGCCGAGGCCAACGAGGCGCACGTCGGTGAGTGACGGCCCCGACCCCGTCCTCCTCGCCCCCGGCGTCGCGGTGGGACGTTCCCGCCCCCTCGCCTTCATCGCCGGGCCGTGCGTGATCGAATCGCCCGAGCAGGTCGTGCGCCTGGCCGTTCTCCTCCGGGACATGGCGGCGGAGTTCGGCGTTCCTTTCGTCTTCAAGGCGTCGTTCGACAAGGCCAACCGCTCGTCTCTGGCGAGTTATCGCGGCCCCGGTCTCGAGCGCGGCCTCGCCGCGCTCGCCGAGGTCAAGCGCGCCACCGGACTCCCGCTGCTCACCGATGTCCACGAGCCGGCGCAGGCCGCAGCCGCGGCCGCCGTCGTGGACGTGCTCCAGGTCCCCGCGTTCCTCTGCCGCCAGACCGACCTGTTGCTCGC